>NZ_JAQZAB010000107.1:215422-322157 GCF_028640915.1 Pseudomonas sp. B3G-3
GGAGCGAGGCTTGCCCGCGATGGGTTTCAGCCGGTGGAAAACCTACAGGACCTGACGCAGGAACGCCTGGGCCCGCGGGTCTTGGGGCGCATCGAAGAACGCCGCTGGCGAGGCGTCTTCCAGCAGTTTGCCGTGATCGAAGAACAGCACCCGATCCGCCACTTCCCGGGCAAAGCCCATTTCGTGGGTCACACAGACCATGGTCATGCCTTCCAGGGCCAGGGTTTTCATCACGTCCAGCACTTCGCCGACCATTTCCGGGTCCAGCGCCGAAGTCGGCTCGTCGAACAGCATGACCTTGGGTTCCATGGCCAGCGCCCGGGCGATGGCGACGCGCTGTTGCTGGCCGCCGGAGAGCCGCGACGGGAACTCGTTGGCCTTCTGCGCGATACCGACCTTCTCCAGCAACGCCAGGGCCTTGGCCTCGCGCTCCTGCTTGCCGCGCTTGCGCACCACCTTCTGCGCCAGGCAGAGGTTTTCCAGCACGGTCATGTGCGGGAACAGGTTGAAATGCTGGAACACCATGCCGACTTCGCGGCGATAGGCATTCACATCGGTCTTCGGATCGGCCAGTTGCAGACCGTCGATGCTCACCGAGCCGGAATCGAACTGTTCCAGACCGTTGAGACAACGCAGGAAGGTCGACTTGCCGGAGCCGGACGGGCCGATCACCACCAGCACTTCGCCCTTGGCCACGTTAGTGGTGACGTTATCTACCGCGCGGACCACCTGGCCCCGGGTGTCGAAGACTTTTACCAGATCGCGGACTTCAATCACTTTGCGCGAGCCTCCGCTCAAGCCGGCTGGCCATCTTCGACAGCGGCAGGTTGATCAACAGGTACAGGGCCGCCACGCAGAACAGGATCTCGAACGGCGAAAACGAGGTGGTGATGACTTCACGTCCGCTCTTGAGCAGCTCGGTGATGGCGATCACCGACACCAGCGAGGTGTCTTTCACCAGGCTGATGAACTGCCCGGCCAGCGGCGGCAGCACCCGCTTGAAGGCCTGCGGCAGTACCACATGGCGCATCGACTGGCTGGCGTTCAGGCCCAGGGAGCGGGCCGCTTCATTCTGGCCACGGGCGATCGACTGCACGCCGGCGCGGACGATTTCCGCCACATAGGCACCGGTGAACAGCGACAGCGCGGCGATCCCGGCGAACTCGCGGGACAGGTTCAGCACCGTGCCGATGAAGAAATAGAAAATGAAGATCTGCACCAACAGCGGCGTGCCACGCACCAGTTCGACGTAAATGGTCGACAGGTCCCGCAGGGTCGGGTTGTTCGACAGCCGGCAAAGCCCGGTCGCCAGGCCGATGAACAGCCCCAGCACCCCGGACACCAGCGACAGCCACAAGGTGGTCCACAGCCCCAGCAGCAGCGGCCCGGCCGCCCAATGGCGGGTCACGCCGATCACATCGCCTTCGGCCACATCGTCGCCACGGGCGACTTGCAGGCTGTTCTCGTCGACCGTCAGTCGTTGCTCGTCACCCGCGTCGTTGCGCAGCGTGACCTCGGCCTTGCCGCCTTTGCGCACCAGCTCGCTGACGGTGGAGATGTCCGCCGCCCGCTGCGATTCCTCGGCCTGGTAGGCGAAGTACTGCGGTACGCGGTTCCAGCGCCATTCGTAGGACATCAGCGAGGTGGCGTAATACAGCGCGCCGGCCAGGCCGATCAGCACCAGCACGGTCAATACGTGCCAGGGCCATTGGGCTTTTTTATGTTTGATCACTTTGCAGGTTCCAGCCGTTTGCAGCGGGGAAGTTCGGTATCGCCGATCAGGACGCCATCGCGAGCCGGCTCGCTCCTACAGGGATTGCGTGAATCCGTAGGAGCGAGGCTTGCCCGCGAATGGGGCGACTCGGTCTGTCTGACCGAGTGTTATTCCATGTCCTTGAGCCACTCGGTGCTCTTGAACCACTTGTCATGGATACGATCGTAAGTGCCGTCTTCGTGGATCTGGTGCAGGAAGTTGTTGATGAAGTTGAGGCTGTCGTAGTCACCCTTCTTCAGACCGAAGGCCAAAGGCTCGTAGGTGAACGGCTTGTCGAGGAACGTAAGCTTGCCGTTGCCGACCTTGCTCAGTGCCACCACGTTGTACGGGGCATCGTAGATAAAGGCGTCGGCCTTGCCGTTGACCACGTCGAGCACGGCTTCCTGCTCGTTGTCGTAGCCGTGGTACTTGGCCTTGGCGATCAGCTTCTTGGCGACCATCTCGCCGGTGGTGCCCAGCTTGGAGGTGATGCGGTAGTCGGCGGTGTTCAGGTCTTTATAGGACTTGATGGTGCCTTCCAGTTCCTTGCGGATCAGCAGGGTCTGGCCGACCACGATGAAGGGTTCGCTGAAGTTCAGGCGCAGGTTGCGTTCCTGGGTCAGGGTCATGCCGCTGCCGATCATGTCGAACTTGTCGGTCAGCAGGGCCGGGATGATGCCGTCGTAGCCGGTGGAAACCAGCTCCAGCTTGACGCCCATGGCCTTGGTCATGGCCTTGAGGATATCGACCTCGAAACCGATGATCTCACCGCGCTTGTTGGTCATCTCGAACGGCATGTAGGTCGGGTCCATGCCGACTTTCAGCGTGCCGCGCTTGACCGCATCATCGATGGCGCCAGCCTGGGCTGCATTGACCGCCACCATTGCCGTGACGCCGAGCAACAGCATCGAGAGATACTTCTTCATCTTCAAGTCCCCTGAACCCATTTTATTGTGAGGCGAACCCGCGACAGGTTTTCCCTGGAAAACCGACGGATACGGGCACCAGGAATGCCCGCTCGCAGCAATTCGGGGTGCGATGCTAACTCACCCGGCCGTTTGCACAAGGGTTTGACCAGGATTTGTTGTTACAGAGGGGGGTGACAATCTCCCTGTAGCCGCTGCCGCAGGCTGCGATGGTCCGGGCCACGCTGGTCGTAGGACCTCCTGCGATCTCAGGATCCTGCGTCCCCTTCGGTACGGATGCCGCCCAATCGATCGCAGCCTGCGGCAGCGGCTACAAGAGCGGGCCCACAAACAACAACGCCCTTGAGAGTGCTCTCAAGGGCGTTGTCATCAGGCCGGTTGGGCGATTGCCGTTTGCGGTCGCAACGGCAACAACGGTGCATGAGGGTCTTCATCCACCGATTGCCGCCAGGCGCTCAGCCAGTCGGCATGGCCTTCGCTCCAGACCTGCTCATGCAGGCGGGCCAGGGCCACCGGGTCGCTCAGCAGCGCCAGGCGCTCGCCATTATTCAGCGCCGCCGGCCCCACTTTCAGGGCATGGCGGACACGTTCGCTACGCAGCCACTCGATCGGCTCGGCCAGGCCGTGCCGGGACGTCGCCAGGGCACAGGCCAGGGCGTTCTGCTGCGGATCGACCACCGCCCGGATGAAGCCGTCGTTCAGCGCATGCCAACGGTTTTCATGGGTGTACTGGTCGGTGGACACCAGCTCCTGTGGCGGCGCGTATTCCTCGGGGATCAGGAACAGGCTTTCGTCACGGGACTTCAGGCCCAGGCCGACACGGCTGGAAATCACCGACACCGGGATCGACAGCATCAGCGAACCGACGATCGGCACCAGCCACCAGAGGAAGCTCGGGTTCAGCCAGATCACCAGCAGCGCCCAGAAGAAGCCCAGCAAGGTCTGCGGACCATGGCGGCGCACCGCTTCGCTCCACGGCGTGGAATCGTCGTCACGTTGTGGCGAGTTCCAGGTCGCGGCCCAGCCAAGGAACGCGGCCAGCACGAAACGGGTGTGGAAGATCATCCGTACCGGCGCCAGCAGCATGGAGAACAGCATCTCCAGCAGCATCGACAGGGTCACCTTGAACTTGCCGCCAAACTCTTTCGCGCCCTTGGCCCAGATCAGGATGATGCTCAACAGTTTCGGCAGGAACAGCAGCACGATAGTGGTCGAGAACAGCGCGATCGCCTTGTCCGGATGCCATTGTGGCCACAGCGGATACAGCTGGCGCGGCTCCAGGAAGTACTGCGGTTCCATCAGGGTATTGACCGCCAGCAGGGCCGTCGACAGCACCAGGAAGAAGAACCACAACGGCGCCGACAGGTAGGACATCACCCCGGTGAGGAACACCGCACGGTGCACCGGGTGCATGCCCTTGACCAGGAACAGGCGGAAGTTCATCAGGTTGCCGTGGCACCAGCGACGGTCGCGCTTGAGCTCGTCCAGCAGGTTCGGCGGCAGCTCTTCGTAGCTGCCCGGCAGGTCGTAGGCAATCCACACGCCCCAGCCGGCGCGACGCATCAGCGCCGCTTCGACGAAGTCGTGGGACAGGATCGCACCGGCGAAGGCGCCTTTACCGGGCAACGGCGCCAGGGCGCAGTGCTCGATGAACGGCTTCATGCGGATGATCGCGTTGTGGCCCCAGTAGTGGGACTCGCCCAGCTGCCAGAAGTGCAGGCCGGCAGTGAACAGCGGGCCGTAGACGCGGGTGGCGAACTGCTGCATGCGCGCATACAGGGTGTCCATGCCCGAGGCTTTCGGCGCGGTCTGGATAATCCCCGCGTCCGGCGTGGCTTCCATCAGGCGCACCAGGCTGGTCAGGCATTCGCCGCTCATCACACTGTCGGCGTCGAGCACCACCATGTACTTGTAGTCGCCGCCCCAACGACGGCAGAAGTCGTCGAGGTTACCGCTCTTGCGTTTCACCCGACGGCGACGGCGGCGATAGAAGATCTTGCCGAAACCCTTGGTTTCGCGGCAGACGTCCAGCCAGGCCTGCTGCTCGGCCACGCAGATATCGGTGTCGTTACTGTCGCTGAGCACGAAGAAGTCGAAGCGGTCCAGGTCACCGGTGGCCGCGACCGACTCGAAGGTCGCCCGCAGGCCGGCGAATACCCGCGGCACGTCTTCGTTGCAGATCGGCATCACCAGCGCGGTGCGTGCATCTTGCGGAATCGGCTCGTTGCCGGCGCTTTTACCGGAAATGCGGTATTTGTCATGCCCGGTGAGCAGCTCGAGGAAGCCCATCAGCGCGGTCCAGAAACCGGCCGAAACCCAGCAGAACAGGATGCCGAACATGATCAGGATGCTGGTCTGCAGGGCGTACGGCAGTACCTGGGTGGCGGTCTGCATCAATGGCTGATGCATGACTTCTTCCAGGTCGACGAACGACCAGCCCTGGTACGGCATGATGCCTTTCATGTACCAGCCGGCCACTATGGTCTGGCCGAGCATCAGCACCAGCAGGATGTAACGGCGGATCGAACCCACGGTGCGCCAGCGCGCCGCCGGGAGCACCCGCTCATCCTTCGGCGGTGCCGGCGGGTTGGTGCGCCCGGTCAGGCGCCGCCAGCCACGCACCAGGATATTGGTGCGCCAGGGCTCGGGAACCACCTTGGTCCGCCGGATCGGCGGCGTGGCCTTGAGGCACACGCGACCGCTGGCGTCGAGCGCCAGCATCTCGGCATCGATCAGTTCCTCGGCGGAACTCAGGGTCAGCCGGCGACCCACCGAGGCCTGGGCGGCATCGGCAGGCGCGTCGAACGTCGAGGACGACAGGCGTTCGTGCAGTTCACTGAAGGACTTGCAGCCCGCGAGTTCCGCGCGCTGCTCATCGGTCATTGGCAGGTGCGCCAGATACTCGGCAAGAGTCTCTGGCTGTACTTGAGGGTTACTCATCGGCAGGCAACTGGTAGCTCCAGGTCTCGGTCAGGACTTGCTCGGTCGGGACAGATTCCGGTGTGGCTGGGGCCGCCTCGGCAGCAGCAGGCTGCTTGGCGTCTTTGTGGTTCTTGGCGTCCTTGGCCGGCTTGGCTTCGGCTTGCTTGGCATCCGCCTCTTTCTTCTCCTGCTGCTTGGCGGCGACTTTGTCGGCCTTGGCGATGGAGGAGCTGGAGGCTGGCGACACGGCCTTGGCCGGCTCGACAGGGGTGGCGTTCTTGACCAGGGCCGCACGCATCTCGGTGGATTTGCTCGGATCCTTGATCTTCATCCGCAGGGTCAGGCGCCAGCCCTTGGTTTCAGGATTGTAGCGCACGCTGTTTTCGACCAGCTCGGCGTTGTCGCCGACGCTGACCTGGCTGCGCACCTCGGTGTCTTCCGGCAATGCCGCCAGGGATGGACCTTCGAAGTCCACCAGGTAGGCCACGCTGCCGTCCGGCTGGCGGATCAGGTTGGATTGCTTGACGTCACCGGTGGAACGCAGGGTCTGCTCGACCCAGGCGCTGTCTGGCGAATGCAGGGAAGCCTCGTCCATGGTCCAGTGCAGGCGATAGGCGAAATCGAACGCCTGGCCTGGCTCAGGCTGCTTTTCCGGGCTCCAGAACGCCACGATGTTGTCGTTGGTTTCGTCCGCGGTCGGGATCTCTACCAGGTCGACGGTGCCTTTGCCCCAGTCGCCCTTCGGCTCGATCCAGGCGCTTGGGCGCTTGTCGTAGCGGTCGTCGAGGTCTTCGTAGTGGCTGAAGTCGCGACCACGCTGCAGCAGGCCGAAACCACGCGGGTTCTCTACCGAGAAGTTGCTCACGGCCAGGTGTTTCGGGTTGTTCAGCGGACGCCAGATCCACTCGCCGTTGCCGGCATGGATCGACAGGCCGCTGGAGTCGTGCAGCTCGCGGCGGTAGTTGAGGACTTTCGACGGCTGGTTGGCGCCGAACAGGAACATGCTGGTCAGCGGGGCAATGCCCAGCTTGCCGACCTTGTCACGCAGGAACATCTTGGCCTTGACGTCGACGATGGTGTCGCTGCCCGGACGCAGGGTCAGGCGATAGGCGCCAGTGGCCCGCGGCGAGTCCAGCAGGGCGAAGATCACCAGGTGCTTGTCGGTCGGCTTGGGTTGCTGGATCCAGAATTCGGTAAAGCGCGGGAATTCCTCACCGGATGGCAGCGCGGTGTCGATGGCCAGGCCACGGGCCGACAGACCATAGACGTGACCCTTGCCAATGACGCGGAAGTAGCTCGCGCCGAGCATGGTCATGATTTCGTCCTGCTTGTCCGCCTTGTTGATCGGGTACAGGACACGGAAGCCCGCGTAACCGAGCTGTTCGGTGGCCTTGGGATCGAACTTGAGGTCGCCGAAATCGAAGCGAGTCGAGTCGTATTTGATCTCTTCGACGGTGTTCGCCGTGATTTCGTTGATTTTCACCGGCGTATCGAAGTGCATGCCCTGGTGATAGAAGGACAGCTTGAATGGGGTTTTCTGCTTGGCCCACTCGGCCTTTTCAGGCAGGAAGCGGATTTTCTGATAGTCCGCGAACTTCATCTCACGAAATTCGTTCGGCAGGTTACTGCGCGGAGCCTCGTACTTCTGCCCGGCCAGATCCTTAGCCTTGGCCGATACATCATCCAGATTGAATGCCCAGAGTTGGCCGGCGCTAAGCAGGCAGAGCAGTGCGGAGCCCGTCACCAGTGCGTTTCGTAACCGTTTGGCAGACAATTTTGGTGCATTACAGGGACTAACAATCACGAGCAACCCTCGCCGAAAACAGATCAAAAAACCAACGGCCAGCTATCTATATGCCAGGTTGGCGAGCATTGTTCCGACTCCGATGGGGCTAAATGATTCCCCAAACGGTCCCGAACAAGTCTCTACCTAAGTCAAAAACGGACCAACGAACGCTGATCCCCGTAGCGCGCGATTATCTAGTAGCCCGCGTTACAACGCATCAGGGGCGACCAAGTATTTATCGCGAAAAACGCCTATTTTCGGCCGCTTCCGGCCGAAAAAGATGTTTCAAGCACTTTCAGGTCTGTAACAGGAAGGTTACCGGGCCATCATTGACCAGATGGACCTGCATATCCGCCCCGAAGCGCCCTGATGCTACTTTGCCATGCAACTGTTGCGCCTTGCATAGCAGATAGTCAAAAAGTTCTTCGCCGAGGGCCGGCGGCGCCGCGGTGGAAAAGCTCGGGCGCAGGCCGTTCTTGGTATCCGCGGCCAGGGTGAACTGCGAGACCAGCAGCAAACCGCCGTCCACATCAGCCAGGGACTGGTTCATCTTGCCCTCGGCATCACTGAATACCCGATAGTTAAGCAGCTTGTGCAGCAGTTTGTCGGCACTGGCCCGGGTGTCCTCGGGCTCCACCGCTACCAGCACCAGCAAGCCCTGGTCCACCGCACCGACGATTTCCCCCGCCACTTCGACCCGCGCGCCGCGCACGCGCTGCAACAACCCCTTCATGCTTCTTCGGGCGGCAGGTCGAGCAGGCGCCGGGCCATCTGATTAGCGGCGCGCACCAGGGCATCGGTGATGCCCGGCTCCGACGCGGCGTGACCAGCATCGCGGATCACCTGCAGTTCGCTGTTCGGCCAGGCCTGGTGCAATTCCCAGGCGTTGTCCAGCGGGCAGATCACGTCGTAGCGGCCATGCACGATCACGCCCGGCAGGTGGGCAATCTTGCCCATGTCGCGAATCAGCTGGTTCGGCTCGAGGAACGCATGGTTGGTGAAGTAATGGCATTCGATCCGGGCGATCGACAGCGCGCGCTGCGGCTCGGAGAAACGATCGACCACCAGCGGGTTCGGCCGCAGGGTCGCGGTGCGCCCTTCCCAGATCGACCACGCCTTGGCCGCATGCATCTGGGCGATCTGGTCATTACCGACGAGACGCTTGTGGAAGGCGCTGAGCAGGTCGTCGCGCTCGTCCAGCGGGATAGGCGCCACGTAGTCCTGCCAGTAGTCGGGGAACAAACGGCTCGCGCCTTCCTGGTAGAACCATTTGATTTCCTGCGGACGGCACAGAAAGATCCCCCGCAGAATCAGACCATGGACACGCTCAGGATGGGTTTGCGCATAGGCCAGGGCCAGGGTCGAACCCCAGGAGCCGCCGAACACCACCCATTTCTCGATGCCCAGGTGCAGGCGGATCCGCTCGAGGTCGGCGACCAGGTCCCAGGTGGTGTTGTTTTCCAGGCTGGCGTGCGGGGTGGAGCGCCCGCAACCGCGCTGGTCGAAGGTGACGATGCGGTACAGGTTCGGGTCGAAGTAACGGCGACTCTGGGCATCGCACCCGGCTCCCGGGCCACCGTGGATGAACACCACCGGCAAGCCTTCCGGGGAACCGCTCTCATCGACATACAGTACATGGGGTTCGTCGACAGCCAGATCGTGCCGGGCATAGGGTTTGATCTGCGGGTACAAAGTCTGCATTGCGCGCTCCGTAAGGGGTCGAGGTCATCCCTGGGGGGACTTCAATTATTCTGCCGTCCGGCATCATAAACCCGAATTACGGAATGAGCATGTCCTTGGAAAAAATGCGGTTGTTCCCCCCGGAAAGCCAGGCGCACCTGTAGCCGCTGCCGAAGGCTGCGCTCGACTGCGCAGCAGGCGCAGGATCTTGAGATCGCTGAAGGCCTTCGGCCTTATCGCAGCCTGCGGCAGCGGCTACAGGCTTTCCCGTCGGCCTCAGCGCCCGTAGCGCTTCTGCCCCCAGGCCAGCAGCCCTTGCAGCAGCTGCTTGAGCACCACCTGGGTCGGCGCCGCCAGATCGTCGCGGTAGCGGAACGGCTCGAACTCTTCCATGTAGGTGCTCTGCGCCAGCTCCAGCTGCACGGCATGGATGTTCTCCGCCGGGTTGCCGTAATGCCGGGTGATATGGCCGCCCTTGAAACGGCCATTGAGCACATGGCTGTAGTCGGCATGACGGGCGCAGATCGCTTCCAGCTGGCTGGCCAGCTCGGCATCGCAGCTGGCGCCATTGAAGGTACCCAGGTTGAAGTCCGGCAGCTTGCCTTCGAACAGGTGCGGGATCAGCGAGCGGATCGAGTGCGCGTCGAACAGCAAGGCATAGCCGAACTCGGCCTTCAGCCGCGCCAGCTCCTGCTGCAGGGTGCTGTGATAAGGCGTCCAGACCTGCTCCAGATAAGTCGCTCGCTCCTGTTTCGACGGCTCCCGCCCCTCACGGAACAGCGGTACACCATCGAACAGCGTGGCCGGGTACAACCCGGTGGTGGCGCCGACATATAAAGGCTTGTCGTCGGACGGGCGATTGAGGTCGATGACGAAACGCGAATACTCGGCCGCCAGGGTGCTGGCGCCCAGTTCCTCGGCGAACGCGTAGAGCCGCGGGATGTGCCAATCGGTATCCGGCAGGCTTTGCGCCTCGGGGATCAGCCCGGCCTCGACCACTGGCGTCAGGCGCAGGCCGGCGTGGGGCATGCTGATCAGCAGCGGCACCCGGCCTTGTTTGAAGTTCAGAACCTTATCCACAACCCTTCTCCTATAAATCCACTTCAACGCCGTGGCGCACGACGCGTTTTTCCAGGTCGCCGCCCAGCCAGTAGGCCAGGTCGGCGGGACGATCGATCTGCCAGGCGACGAAGTCCGCCACCTTGCCGGCCTCCAGCGAACCGTGGGTCCGCTCCATGCCCAGCGCGGTGGCCGCATGCAGGGTCACGCCGGCCAGGGCTTCTTCCGGGGTCATGCGGAAACAGGTGCAGGCCATGTTCAGCATCAAGCGCAGGGAGAGCGCCGGCGAAGTGCCGGGATTGAGGTCGCTGGCCACGGCGATCTTCACCCCGTGCTTGCGCAGCGCGTCCATCGGCGGCAGCTGGGTTTCGCGCAGGAAATAGAACGCGCCCGGCAATAGCACGGCGACGGTGCCGGCCTTGGCCATGGCGATGGCGTCCTCCTCGGTCATGAACTCCAGGTGGTCGGCCGACAGCGCGTGATAACGCGCCGCCAGGCTGGAGCCATGCAGCGACGACAGCTGCTCGGCGTGCAGCTTCACCGGCAGGCCGAGCTTCTGCGCGGCGATGAACACCCGCTCCACCTGCTCCGGCGAGAACGCCAGGTATTCGCAGAACGCATCCACCGCGTCCACCAGGCCCTCGGCGGCCAGGGCCGGGAGCATTTCGCTGCAGATGTGCTCGATGTAGTCGTCCGAGCGCTCGGCGTATTCCGGCGGCAAGGCGTGGGCCGCCAGGCAGGTGCTGCGCACACTGACCGGCAACTCGGCGCCCAGGCGCCGGATCACCCGCAGGATCTTGCGTTCGCTGGCCAGGTCCAGGCCGTAGCCAGACTTGATCTCGACGCTGGTCACGCCGTCGCGCAGCAGGCTTTTCAAGCGCTTGCGGGCACTGTCGAACAGTTCATCCTCGCTCGCCGCACGGGTGGCCCGCACGGTGCTGGCGATACCGCCACCGGCGGCGGCGATTTCGGCGTAGCTCACCCCTTGCAAGCGTTGCTCGAATTCGCCGCTGCGGTTGCCGCCGAACACCGTGTGGGTGTGGCAGTCGATCAGGCCCGGGGTGACCCAGGCCCCCGCCAGGTCATGCCGCTCGGCATAGTCGCCGGCCGGAACCTGGTCGCGCGGGCCGATCCACTCTATGAGCGCTCCTGACGTCACGATGGCGGCATCCTCGATGATCGAGTAAGCGCCTTGCGCCATGCTTGCGACGTGGCAGTGTTGCCAGAGAGTTTTCATCCGAGGCCTCCGTTAGTTATCGATGGGACAAAGAAGGGTCGCGGTGTACCTGGACCGCCTGACCGGCGGCCGGCTTGACCCACAACAGATAAGCGATCACCAGCAGCACGATCCACACCGCGCCCACCGCCAGCGCCGCCTGGGTCTCCGGGAAGTAACCCAGCACGCCGAAGACGAACAGCATGAACACGATGGCGGCTGCCGGCGCCCAGGGCCAGAACGGCACCGGGAATTTCAGTTGGGCGACCTGCTCGGCGCTCATCGAGCGACGCATGGCCACCTGGGTGACCAGGATCATCAGCCAGACCCAGACCGTGGCGAAAGTGGCGATCGAGGCAATCAGCAGGAACACGTTTTCCGGAATCAGGTAGTTCAGCAGCACACCGCCCAGCAGCGCGGCGCCCATGACCACCACGGTCATCCACGGCACGCCGTGTTTCGACAGCTGGGCAAAGCCCTTGGGCGCCTGCCCTTGCTGGGCCAGACCGTACATCATGCGCCCGGCGCCGAAGATGTCGCTGTTGATCGCCGACACCGCCGCCGAGATCACCACGATATTGAGGATGGTCGCCGCCGAGCCGATGCCCAGGTTGTCGAAGATCTGCACGAACGGGCTGCCCTGGCTACCGATCTGCGGCCATGGATAGATGGCCATCAGCACGAACAGGGTCAGCACATAGAACAGCAGGATGCGCATCGGCACCGCGTTGATTGCCTTGGGGATGACCCGCTGCGGGTCCTTGGCTTCACCGGCGGTGATACCGATGATCTCGATGCCGCCAAAGGCGAACATCACCACCGCGAACGAGGCGATCAGGCCGCCGATGCCGTTGGGCATGAAACCGCCGTGGGCCCAGAGGTTGGCCACCCCGGTGGCCTGCTCGCTGCTGGCCGAACCGATGCCGAACAGCATGATGCCGAAGCCGGCGAGGATCATCGCGACAATCGCGCCGACTTTCAGCAGCGACAGCCAGAACTCCATCTCGCCGAAGACCTTGACGTTGCACAGGTTGAGGCCGCCGATCAGGAACACGATGCCGAGCACCCAGACCCAGCGCGCCACTTCCGGAAACCAGAAGCCCATATAGATGCCGAAGGCCGTGACGTCGGCCAGGCAGACGATGATCATTTCAAAGGCATAGGTCCAGCCGAGGATAAATCCCGGCAACGGCCCCAGGTAATTGCTGGCGTAGTGGCCGAACGAGCCGGACACCGGGTTGTGCACGGCCATCTCGCCCAGCGCGCGCATCACCATGAACACCGCGGCACCACCGATCAGGTAGGCCAGGAGGACCGCGGGACCGGCCATCTGGATGGCCGAGGCAGAACCATAGAACAGCCCGGTGCCGATCGCCGACCCCAGCGCCATGAAGCGAATATGTCGGGCGGACAGCCCGCGTTTCAATCCTTGAGCTTGCTGTTGCATTTCTCGTTCCTAATTATTTTTATCGGAGAAAACCGAAACCACCTGTAGCCGCTGCCGAGGTACGAGGCTGCGAAGCGGTCCGCAGGACCACCCTCGGGGGCTGCTGTGCAGCCCATCGCAGCCTCGTGCCTCGTCAGCGGCTACCGGCATGGGGTTACAGGCTCGGCAGCAACTTGGCCGGCAGCAGCTCATTCAGGCAACGGGACGCCAGCAGTTCGCTCGCGGCGTTGATGTCCGGGGCGAAGAAGCGGTCCTTCTCGTAGAACGGCACTTTGCTACGCAGGGTAGCGCGGGCCTTTTCCAGCTTGGTCGAGGTCTTCAGGCCGTCACGCAGGTCCAGGCCCTGGCAGGCCGCCAGCCATTCCACGGCGAGGATGCCACGGGTGTTTTCGGCCATTTCCCACAGGCGCTTGCCAGCGGCGGGCGCCATGGACACATGGTCTTCCTGGTTGGCGGAAGTCGGCAGGCTGTCCACCGAGTGCGGATGGGACAGCGCCTTGTTTTCGCTGGCCAGGGCCGCGGCGGTCACCTGGGCGATCATGAAGCCGGAGTTGACCCCGCCATTGGCCACCAGGAACGGCGGCAGCTGGGACATGTGCTTGTCCATCATCAGCGAGATGCGGCGCTCGCTCAGGGAACCGATTTCGGCGATGGCCAGGGCCATGTTGTCGGCGGCCATGGCCACCGGCTCGGCGTGGAAGTTGCCACCGGAGATCACGTCGCCCTCGGCGGCGAACACCAGCGGGTTATCCGACACGGCGTTGGCTTCGACCACCAGCACCTCGGCGGCCTGGCGGAACTGGGTCAGGCAGGCGCCCATGACCTGTGGCTGGCAACGCAGGGAGTACGGGTCCTGCACCTTGTCGCAGTTCTGGTGCGACTTGGAGACTTCGCTGCTGTCGCCCAGCAGGTCGCGGTAAGCCGCGGCAGCGTCGATCTGGCCTTTCTGGCCACGGGCGGCATGAATCCGCGCATCGAACGGCGAACGCGAGCCCAGCACCGCCTCGACGGTCAGGCCGCCACAGGCCAGGGCGCCGGCGAACAGGTCTTCGCCTTCGAACAGGCCACGCAGGGCGAAAGCGGTGGACACCTGGGTGCCGTTGAGCAGCGCCAGGCCTTCCTTGGCCGCCAGGGTCAGCGGCTTGAGGCCGGCCACACTCAGCGCTTCGGTAGCGTTCAGCCATTGACCTTTATAACGGGCCTTGCCTTCACCCAGCAGCACCAGGGACATGTGCGCCAGCGGCGCGAGGTCGCCGGAAGCGCCCACCGAGCCCTTGAGCGGGATATGCGGGTAAACCTCGGCGTTGACCAGGGCGATCAGCGCGTCGATCACCTGGCGGCGGATACCGGAGAAGCCACGGCTCAGGCTGTTGACCTTGAGCACCATGATCAGGCGCACCAAGGCGTCGCTGATCGGCTCGCCGACACCGGCGGCATGGGACAGCACCAGGGAGCGCTGGAGGTTTTCCAGGTCTGCGCTGGCGATACGGGTCGAGGCCAGCAGGCCGAAACCGGTGTTGATGCCGTAGGCGGTGCGGTTCTCGGCGAGGATCTGCTCGACACAGGCGACGCTGGCGTCGATCTGGGCCGAAGCGCTGTCATCGAGGCTGAGAGTTACCGGCTGTTGGTAGACGGCACGCAGTTGGGCCAGGGTCAGTTGGCCGGGAATCAGATTTAGCGCAGTCACATTTATGCTCCTTTTGAGAGTTTGTTATTAACTACCAGTCGCTCCGGAAGCTTCCGTTGTCCGTCGCAGCCCGCCGTTTGTGAGCGAGTGGCGCCTTGGCACGCTGGTTTTTCGTGGAAACCGTTGTCGTGGAAAATTCCGTTCTTGCAGGGCGTTGCTCAGCGCACGCCCGGTAAAACCTCCTGCAGCAAGGCTGGAGCCTTGAGCAGCGCCGCCGCGCTGGCGATGTCCGGGGCCAGCCAGCGGTCCTGGTCATAGGCCGCAACCCGCTGGCGCAACAGCTTCCAGGCTGCATCGGTGCCGGCACCGAAACGCTGTTCCTTGAGAAATTCAAAGGCCTGGGCCGCCAGCAGGTATTCGATGGCGAGGATCTGGGTGCAGTTTTCCAGCACACGGGAAAGCTTCAGCGCGGCGTTGGTGCCCAGGCTCAGGTGGTCTTCCTGCAGGCCGGAGGTGACGTAGTTGTCGAGCACCGCCGGTTGTGCCAGCTGGCGGTTTTCCGCACACAGCGAGGCAGCGACGTACTGGACGATCATCATTCCGGAGTTGACCCCGGGGTTGCTCACCAGGAATGCCGGCAAACCGCTGACGTGGGGGTTGATCAAGCGATCCAGGCGCCGTTCGGCGATCGAGCCGATCTCGGCCATGGCGATCGCCAGCAGGTCCGCCGCCAATGCCACCGACTGGCCGTGGGGGTTGGCCTGGGACATCACCCGGTAGTTGTCCGGAGTGCCCAGCACCATCGGATTATCGGTGACGGAGTTGAGCTCGGTTTCGACCTGCTGCGTCGCGTGCGCCAACTGATCGCGGGCGGCGCCGTGAACCTGCGGGATGGAACGGATGCTCAGGGCATCCTGGGTGCGGATACCTTTGCTGGCGGCAATCACTTCGCTGCCGTCGAGCAAGGCGCGCAGGTTGATGCCGACCTGCTGCATGCCCGGGTGCGGCTTGAGCGCGATGATCTCGGCATCGAACGCGGCGATCTGCCCGCGCTGGGCCTCGAAGCTCATGGCGCCGATCACGTCGGCCCATTGCAGCAGGCGCGTGGCATCGGCCAGGGCCAGGCAGCTCAGGCCGGTCATGCACGGCGTGCCGTTGACCAGGCACAGACCGTCCTTGGCCCCCAGTTGCACCGGCTGCAGGCCTTCCGCCGCCAGCGCCTGCTCGGCCGATACGACCTGCCCGCGATAGCTGACCTGGCCGACACCAAGCAAGGCGATGCTGATATGCGCCATGTGGGTCAGGTAACCCACCGAGCCCTGGGACGGCACCTGCGGGGTGATACCACGATTGAGCAGGGCCAGCAGCGCCTCGACCACCCGGCGATGCAGGCCGGACTTGCCGTGGCTGTAGTTGACGATGGCCGCGCAGATGATCGCCCGGGCCTGCTCGTCCGCCAGCGGCGCACCCACGCCACAGGCATGGCTGAGCAAGGTGTTGCGCGACAGCTGGCTGAGCTGTTCGTCCTGCAGCGAAACGTTGCACAGCGCGCCAAGACCGGTGTTGATGCCATAGGCGCGTTCGCCGCTGACGACGATGCGCTGGACGATGGCCTGGGCATTCTCGATGCGTGCCCAGGCCTGGGCCGACAGCTCGAGCTGCGCGCCATGCCGGGCTACGGCGACCACATCCTGCCAACGCAGCGGGGCGTCGGCGATAACGATTTTTTCAGCCTGCGACATCTTCGACCTCACGGGTACCACCTGAACATTGATGCAGCTTTACCGCCGCATTCGCGGGCAAGCCTCGCTCCTACATAGGAAGAGGCCCGCCGCACGCCTTCAAACCACCGCCGCGCGCCGCTGCACGAAACGGTCGACGTACTCGTCCGCCGGCGAATGCAGGATCTCCTTCGGCGTGCCGACCTGGATCAGCCGGCCATCCTTGAGGATCGCGATGCGGTTGCCGATGCGCACGGCCTCGTCGAGGTCGTGGGTAATGAAGACGATGGTCTTGTGCAGGGTCTTTTGCAGCTCCAGCAACTGGTCCTGCATTTCCGCGCGGATCAGCGGGTCGAGGGCACTGAAGGCTTCGTCCATCAGGATGATGTCGGTGTCCGCCGCCAGGGCGCGGGCCAGGCCGACGCGCTGGCGCATGCCGCCGGACAGCTGGTGCGGGTATTTGGCCTCGTAGCCCTTGAGGCCCACGGTGTTGATCCAGTGCAGCGCGCGCTCGGCGCAGACTTCCTTGCTCTCGCCACGCACCTTGAGGCCGTAGGCGACGTTTTCCTGCACGGTCTTGTGCGGCAGCAGGCCGAAGCTCTGGAACACCATGCTGATCTTGTGCCGGCGAAATTCGCGCAGGGCTTCCATGTCGTATTGCAGGATGTCCACGCCGTCCACCAGGATCGCGCCGCTGGTCGGGTCGATCAGGCGGTTGAAGTGGCGCACCAGGGTCGACTTGCCGGAGCCGGACAGGCCCATGATCACGAAGATCTCGCCGGTGCCGATGCTCAGCGACAGGTCGTTGACCCCGACCACGCAGCCGGTCTCGGCCAGTACCTGGTCCTTGGTCTTGTTCTGGCGAATCATGTTCAGCGCGTCGGCCGAACGGTTGCCGAAAATCTTGAAGACGTTCTTGACTTCGATCTTGCTCACGGTTGCGTTGTTCATTTGCTCACCTCATGGCGTGGACGACCATAGGCTTGGGTAATACGGTCGATGACCACGGCCAGAATCACGATCGCCAGGCCGGCTTCCAGGCCACGGCCGACGTTGAGGGTCTGGATCCCCACCAGCACGTCTTCGCCCAGGCCACGGGCACCGATCATCGAGGCGATCACCACCATCGACAGGGCCATCATGGTGGTCTGGTTGATCCCGGCCATGATGCTCGGCAGGGCCAGCGGCAGTTGCACGCCGAACAGTTGCTGCCAGCGGTTGGCGCCAAAGGCGTTGATCGCTTCCATGACCTCGCCGTCGACCTGGCGGATGCCCAGGTCGGTCAGGCGGATCAGCGGCGGCGCGGCGTAGATCACGGTGGCGAAGATCGCTGGCACCTTGCCCAGGCCGAACAGCATCAGCACCGGGATCAGGTACACGAAGCTCGGCATGGTCTGCATGATGTCCAAGAGCGGCATCAGCACCGAACGCAGGCGATTGCTGCGCGCCGAGAGGATCCCCAGGGGAATGCCGATCAGCACCGAAATGAAGGTCGCCACCAGCATCAGCGCCAGGGTCTGCATCAGCTTGTCCCACAGGCCGACCGCGCCCACCAGGAACAGCAGGCCGACGATCACCGCGGTGGTCACCAGCTTGCGGGTCGAATGCCAGGCGATGCCGCCGACGATCGCCAGCATCAGCCACCAGGGCGCCAGGCGCAGCAGGCCTTCGAGGTTGACGATGGCCCACAGCAGGGTGTCGGAGATGTGGCGGAACACATCGCCGTAGTTGGTCACCAGCGAATCGACCCAACCGTTGACCCAGTCGGCGATGGAAAAGGTGAAGCTTTCAGGAAACATAGAGAGACTCTCGATCAAGTGGGTTGCGGCAAGGCTCCCGGCTACCGTTCAGGCAGCCGGAAAGGCTCTACCTACAAGGCCGCGTCGATTTTCTTGGCTGCGTCGTCGCTCACCCATGCGTGCCAGACTTCAGGATGTTCCTTGAGGAAAATTTTCGCCAGTTTTGGCGATTCGATACGTTCCTTCGCCATGCGGCCCAGGTTCTGGTTCAGCAGGTCGATCGGCAGGTTGACCTTTTCCAGCACGGCCACCAGCTCAGGCGCTTGTTCGTGGAAGGTCTTCGACAGGCCGACCTTGATGGTCACGCTCTTGTCCACGCCCGGCTTTTCTTCCAGCTTCACCAGGTCGACCTGGCCCATCAGCGGGGTTGGCGACCAGTAGTAGAACAGGATCGGTTCGCCACGCTTGTAGCTCGACAGCACCGCGGCATCCAGCGCCGGGCCGGTGCCTGGGCGGAAGTTGGTGTAGCTGCTTTCCAGGCCGTAGCTTTTCAGCATCTCGCTGTTGTCCAGCTCGCAGGTCCAGCCGGCCGGGCAGTTATAGAAACGGCCTTTGCTCGGTTCTTCCGGGTCCTTGAACACGGCGGCGTACTTGCCCAGGTCGGCGATGTTCTTCAGGTCCGGGGCCTTGGCTTCCAGCTTGCGCTTGGCGTCGCCCTCGATCACGTAGCGCGGCACGTACCAGCCTTCGATGGCGCCCACCACCGGGGCGCCGACGCCGACCACCTTGCCGGCCTTCTCGGCCTTGTTCCAGACCTCGCTGCGGCCGACCCACTCCTCGGCGAAAACCTGGATGTCATTGCTGCTCAGGGCGTTCTCCATGGTGATGGAGTTGCCTGGCAGGCTGTCGGTCTTGCAGCCGTAGCCTTTTTCCAGGACCACTTGCAGCACGTCGGTCAGCAACATGCCGCTTTCCCAGTTCAGGCCGGCGAATTTCACCGGCTTGCCGGACTCGCACCAGCCGGCCGCCTGGGTAGCGCCGGCGCTGGCCAGCAGGCCCATGGAAAGCAAAGTGGTCAGCAGGGTCTTATTCATTTTCATTGTGTGACGCTCCCAATCATTGAAATGGATTACGGCAGTCAAAAGGCATCCAGCCCGTCCACGTCCAATCAGGTCTAGACCGCAGTAGCGCGGCCTGCCCCACTCAGCTTTTGTTCTGTGATCGAGTCCTGCTCTACCGGCAGGATCAGGCGATCGGGTACAGCGCCATGCCATTTCTTCGCGCAGACGTAATACAGCGCCGCGGGAACCACCAGGCCGACGATCCAGGAGATATCCACGCCACCCAGGACTTCCACCAGCGGACCGGTGTAGAACTTGGTGCCGATGAACGGCAGTTGCACCAGCACGCCGATCACGTAGACGCTGATCCCGAGGATGTTCCAGCGGCCGTAGCGACCGTTCGGATCGGCCAGCGCCGGCACGTCATAGTGCTCGCGGGTGATGCAGTAGTAGTCCACCAGGTTGACCGCGCTCCACGGGGTGAAGAAGGCCAGCAGGAAGAGGATGAAAGACTTGAACGCACCGAGGAACGAGTGCTGGCCGAGCAAGGCGATCAGGGTCGCGGTGCCGACGATGACCAGCACGAACACCAGCCGTTGCAAGCGCGTCACTTCCAGGTGGCCACGGAAGCCACTGATGATGGTGGCGATGCACATGAAGCTGCCGTAAGAGTTCAGCGTCGAGATGGTGATCTTGCCGAAGGCGATGCTGAAGTACAGCAGCGCCGCAGTGGCACCGCTACCGCCCAGGCCGACGATGTAGGCCACTTCGTGACCGGCGAACTGCCCGTCGGCCATGGCTGCGGCGAACACGCCGAGCATCATCGCCACCTGCGCGCCGATCACCGAGCCTGCGCCAGCGGCGAGGAAGGTTTTCACCGAGGAGGTCTTGCTCGGCAGGTAGCGCGAATAGTCCGCCACGTAGGGGCCGAAGGCGATCTGCCAGGACGCGGCGAGCGACACCGCGAGCAGGAAGCTGCTCCAGCTGAAATGGCGGATTTCCAACAGCGCGCCAACGTCGGTCTGACTCATCAGGCGGCTGAACAGGTAAACGAAGGCGATCACGCCGATGACGCTGGCGGCGCGACCGATGAAATGGATCACCCGGTAGCCAAGCACCGTGACCAGCACGATGACGCTGGCGAAGATCAGGATCCCGACGCTGTCACTGACCCCGAACAGCTGGCCCAGCGCCTGGCCGGAAAGCACGGTGCCGGTGGCGGTGAAGCCCAGGTACATCAGGCACACCAGGACAATCGGGATGGCCGCGCCATAGACGCCGAACTGGACCCGGCTGGAGATCATCTGCGGCAGGCCGAGCTTGGGCCCCTGCGCCGCGTGCAACGCCATCACACCGCCGCCCAGCAGTTGACCGATGAGCAGGCCGATCAACGACCAGAACACATCACCGCCCAGCACCACCGCCAGAGCGCCAGTGACGATGGCCGTGATCTGCAGGTTAGCCCCCAGCCACAGGGTGAACTGGCTGTAGAGCTTGCCGTGGCGTTCGGCTTCGGGGATGTAGTTGATCGAGCGCCGTTCGATCAGGGGTTTGGAGCTATCGCTGGCCGTGGACATCGTTATTGTTCTCCCGGGAGATTCTTGTCATGTCAAAGCTCTGCTACATGGACCGAGCCGCCGCACTACAGCGTGCGACGGCTTCTTCCCTGATCCTGGCGGCAATCCGCCGGGAGCTTACTTGCCAGTGATCATCGGCAGGTTCAGGCCCTGTTCCTTGGCGCAGTCGATGGCGATCTGGTAACCGGCATCGGCGTGACGCATGACACCGGTACCCGGGTCGTTATGCAGCACACGGGCGATACGCTCGGCCGCTTCGTCGGTACCGTCGCAGACGATTACCATCCCGGAGTGCTGGGAGAAGCCCATGCCGACGCCGCCGCCGTGGTGCAGGGAAACCCAGGTCGCGCCGCTGGCGGTGTTCAGCAGGGCGTTGAGCAGTGGCCAGTCGGACACAGCGTCGGAACCGTCCTGCATCGATTCGGTTTCGCGGTTCGGGCTGGATACCGAGCCGGAGTCCAGGTGGTCGCGGCCGATCACGATCGGCGCCGACAGCTCGCCGCTGCGCACCATTTCGTTGAACGCCAGGCCGAGCTTGGCGCGCAGGCCCAGGCCAACCCAGCAGATACGCGCCGGCAGGCCCTGGAAGCTGATGCGCTCGCGCGCCATGTCCAGCCAGTTGTGCAGGTGAGCGTCGTCCGGGATCAGTTCCTTGACCTTGGCGTCGGTCTTGTAGATGTCCTGCGGATCGCCCGACAGCGCGGCCCAGCGGAACGGACCGATGCCGCGACAGAACAGCGGACGGATATAGGCCGGTACGAAGCCAGGGAAGTCGAAGGCATTCTCGACGCCCTCTTCCTGGGCCATCTGACGGATGTTGTTGCCGTAGTCGAAGGTCGGAATGCCCTGCTTCTGGAAGTCGAGCATGGCCTTGACGTGCACGGCCATCGATTGCTTGGCCGCCTTGACCACCGCCGCCGGCTCGGTCTTGGCGCGCTCGCGGTACTGCTCCCAGGTCCAGCCGGCCGGCAGGTAGCCGTTGAGCGGGTCGTGGGCGCTGGTCTGGTCGGTGACCATGTCCGGACGCACGCCGCGACGGACCATTTCCGGAAGGATTTCAGCCGCGTTGCCGCACAGGGCGATGGAGATCGCCTTGCCTTCGGCGGTGTACTTGGCGATACGCGCCAGGGCGTCGTCCAGGTCCTTGGCCTGCTCGTCGACATAGCGGGTCTTGAGGCGGAAATCGATGCTGGTCTGCTGGCATTCGATGTTCAGCGAGCAGGCGCCGGCCAGGGTCGCGGCCAGAGGCTGGGCGCCCCCCATGCCGCCGAGGCCGGCGGTCAGGACCCAGCGGCCCTTGAGGTTGTCGTTGTAGTGTTGGCGACCGGCTTCGACGAAGGTTTCGTAGGTGCCCTGGACGATGCCCTGGCTGCCGATGTAGATCCAGCTGCCGGCGGTCATCTGGCCGTACATGGCCAGGCCCTTGGCATCCAGTTCGTTGAAGTGTTCCCAGGTGGCCCAGTGCGGTACCAGGTTGGAGTTGGCGATCAGCACACGCGGTGCGTTGCTGTGGGTCTTGAACACGCCGACCGGCTTGCCGGATTGCACCAGCAGGGTCTCGTCGTCATTCAGGTTGGTCAGGCTCTCGACGATCTTGTCGTAGCACTCCCAGTTGCGCGCGGCGCGGCCGATGCCACCGTAAACCACCAGCTCTTTCGGATTCTCGGCGACTTCCGGATCGAGGTTGTTCATCAGCATGCGCAGCGGCGCTTCTGTCAGCCAGCTCTTGGCGGTCAGCTTGTTGCCGCGGGCAGCGCGAATTTCGACGTTCCGGTATTTCGTAGGTTTATTCTCAGTCACGAAAAAACTCCTCAGCGATCAATCCAAACCAACCCAGGCAGTGGGCGAGCGTGCCTGCGCGCAGGGCGCTGCGCAGCAAGCGAATCAGGGGACGCTGCGAAGAGTCTTCAGCGACTCATACGCATACGTCTTTACTTGTACATACAAGCATATGCAATCGAGCGGCCAACTCGTTGAATGCACCTTCAAGAAAATCTCTGGAAATGCTGGAGAGGCCATTGGATCAAGGGTTTCAGCGTCGATTATTTTTTCGCGGGGAATGTGGCGAGAGATGTGAGCGCTGTTACTTCGGCTGAGCCTTGCGCCACGCTGGGGCGTTCGGTAACAAATTGGTGCGCGAGGGAAACAACATCAGGGAGGGAGAGAAACAGGAGGGCTTTGTAGCCGCTGCCGAAGGCTGCGATCGACTCCGAAGGAGACGCGCTCTTTGCAGGCCGGAAGGCTCTTCGAGCCTTATCGCAGCCTGCGGCAGCGGCTACAGGTCAGATGGCCGTCAGTTCGATCACGCAGCAAGCGCCGCTGACGCTGACTTCCCGCAGGCCGGGGTTATCGAGCAGTTGCAGGCAGTCATGGCGCTCCAGCAAGGCGGCGACACCGCCACCCAGGTCGGCGCGCATTTCGTCGGCCACGCTGAATACCAACACCGTGCTGGCCTGGGTGAAGAAACGCTGGCCACCCTGCAGCCATTGCAAGCGAGCGCTGTAGCGGTCCGGCGCGTAAATCAGGTTGAAGTCGCGAATCGGCCCGTCGATCAGGGTGCAGGCGACCTGGCTGGCGCCACTGAAGGCAAAGGGGTCCAGCGGTAACAGTGCGCGGCTGTCCTGGCCGTCCACCGTCAGGGTCATGCCCGCGCCTTGCAGCACGGTGATGATGCGCTGGTAGCCGGTGAAGCTGGAAAAGCCGCCGGACTCGCCGATATCGGCGATCGACAGCCGCCAGCCGAAACCTTCCAGGCCGACGCCGGCGTCCCGGGTGATCTCTTCGGTGCTGCCGCCACCGTTCTTCCACGGCATGCGCGGGTAGCTGGCCGCGCGCAAAACGTTCAACTGAGTCATTGATGCCCCTTACTTATGAAACCGCCCTTCCAGGCTGTGACGAGAACCCGGGTGGATCAGGCGCGCGGCGGTCACCGGCTGGCGGCCGGACCAGGTCCGGCGGCGAATCAGCAGGCACGGCTCGCCGCGCTCGATCTGCAGCAACTTGCATTCTTCCGGCTCGGCCAGAATCGCCTCGACCACATGCTCGCCCTCGGTCAGCGGCGCGACCTGGTTCAGGTAGGCGTATGGGGTCTGCAGGGTGAAGTCCTGCTTGAGGTAGTCCGGCGCCACCAGCGCGTTGACGAAGCGGTCCTCGATCTGCACCGGGATATCGTTCTCGAAATGCACGATCAGCGAGTGGAAGACCCTCTGCCCTTCGCGCATTTCCAGGGCCACGGCGCGCTCGGAACCGGCCGTCTCTTCACCCAGGGTGATGACCTTGCAGGTGTGGCGATGGCCGCGCGAGGCGATCTCGTCGGCGATGTTGTGCACCTCGAACAAGGCTGACTGGCTCTTGGGTTCGGCGACGAAAGTCCCCACGCCCTGCATGCGCACCAGCATGCCTTCGGCGGTCATCTCGCGCAGGGCGCGGTTGATGGTCATGCGGCTGAAACCCAGCTGGCTGACCAGCTCGCTTTCCGAGGGCACACGGTAGTGCGGCGGCCAGTTTCCACTCTCGATCTGCTGAGTGATCATCTGCTTGACGCGGGCGTACAGGGGCGCCGGACTATCGCCCAGATGGGCGGCCAGCGGGGAGTTGGCGGGCGGAGTCGGCACGGGAAATCCTTGTTTGTCGAAGAAGGCCACTAGCTTGCCGGAGTTTACCGAGCAGGCAAACGTCTGTATATGTATATACAAATAACACACGACGGGGTGCTTGAACCATGTCCGCCTTCTTTGCCGAACGCGCACTGCTGCCTAACGGATGGGCCAACAACGTACGTCTCAAGGTCAGCGCCGACGGCCTGTTGACCCACATCCAGGCCGATGCCAGCGCAGAAGGCGCCGAACGGCTACAGGGCCCGCTGCTGCCGGGCATGCCCAACCTGCACTCCCACGCCTTCCAGCGGGCGATGGCCGGGCTGGCGGAAGTGGCCGGCAACCCCAACGACAGCTTCTGGACCTGGCGCGACCTGATGTATCGCCTGGTGGGCAAGATCAGCCCGGACCAGCTGGGCATCATCGCCCGCCAGCTGTACATCGAAATGCTCAAGGCCGGTTACACCTCGGTCGCCGAATTCCATTACGTGCATCACGACACCAGCGGCCAGCCCTACGCCGACCCGGCCGAGCTGTCGCTGCGTATCAGCCAGGCCGCCAGCGCCGCCGGCATCGGCCTGACCCTGCTGCCGGTGCTGTACAGCCACTCCGGTTTCGGCGGCCAGGCGCCCAACGAAGGCCAGCGCCGCTTCATCAACAGCACGGAAAACTACCTCAAGCTGCAAAGCCGCCTGCAATCGCTGCTGGCCCGGCAGCCGGCCCAGCAGTTGGGGCTGTGCTTCCACTCGTTGCGCGCGGTCACCCCGCAGCAGATCAGCGAGGTGCTGGCCGCCAGCGACAAGCTGTGCCCGGTGCATATCCATATCGCCGAACAGCAAAAGGAAGTCGACGACTGCCTGACCTGGAGCGGACGCCGACCGCTGCAATGGCTGTATGAAAACACCGAGGTCGATCAGCGCTGGTGCCTGGTCCACGCCACCCACGCCAATGCCGAAGAAGTCAGCCTCATGGCGCAAAGCCGGGCCATCGCCGGCCTGTGCCTGACCACCGAGGCCAATCTCGGCGACGGGATTTTCCCGGCGGTGGATTTCCTTGCCCAGGGCGGCCGCATGGGCATCGGCTCCGACAGCCATGTATCGCTGAGCGTGGTGGAAGAATTGCGTTGGGCGGAATATGGCCAGCGCCTGCGCGATCAACGCCGCAACCGCCTGTATCGCAGCGACCAGCCGATGGTTGGCCGGACTCTGTACGACGCCGCGCTGGATGGTGGCGCCCAGGCCCTGGGGCAGCCGATCGGCGCCCTGGAAGTGGGCAAGCGCGCCGACTGGCTGGTGCTCGACGGCAACGATCCTTACCTGGCCACCGCCGAGGGCGACGGCATCCTCAACCGCTGGCTGTTCGCCGGCGGTGATCGTCAGGTACGCGATGTGCTGGTCAACGGTCAGTGGGTGGTGCGCGACGGACGTCACGCAGGCGAGGAAGAAAGCAATCGGGCCTTTACCCGGGTGCTGCGCGACCTGCTCGGCTGAAGCCGTTACCGCGGGAGCCAGCGTGCTGGTTCCCGCATGGATTCACTTCGAGGTCTTGGCCATCGCCGAGTCCGACACACGCCAGATCAGGCGGGTGGTGTCATACCCTTGCTGACGCGCCCTGCTCAGCAGGTCCTCGCGAACCGCCTCGCTGACATTCGGCCGGCGCGACAACAGCCACAGGTATCGACGATCCGGGTTGCCGACAATGGCGGTCTTGTAGTCGTCGCTCACGTACAGCACCCAGTAGTCGCCCTTGGCCAGGCCCGGTATCAAACGGGAAAACCAGGTATCGAACTCGACCCACAGCTTGTCGGTTTTATCCGGTGCCTGCGGCGTTGCCGTGCCCCGCACCTCTTCCCATTGCCAGTTGGCGGTCAGGCAGCGGTTGAGCACCGTCATATTGCCTTCGGGCAACAGGGTGTAGCGGGCTTCGGATTGCGCGCAGTTACGCTGGAAATACATCGGCAAACGCGCCAACTCGTACCAGGTCCCTTGGTAACGCTTGAGATCGACGTGATTCGCGGTCTTGGGCGCCAGTGAATCGTCCCGGGAAGTGGCGCAGCCGGCCAACAACAGGCCGGCCAGAAGAGTGACTAGCAAACGCATCATTATTTTTCTCCCGTGGGCACGTGGCCCCGGTTTTTTTACTTCAGGCCTTGCCCGGAAAACATCAACACTTTGTCACCGGCGTACTGCACGCTGATAAAGCTGTTCTTGTCGCCCCAGGTGCAGCTGGACATGCCCAGCGCGCCGGAACAGTCGGTCGGTTTGCCCAGCAGTTTTTCAACTTCGGCCTTGGGCATGCCGGCCGACAGCTTGGAATAGTTTTCCTGATTGATCTTGCCGCACGCAGCCAACAGCACGCAGAACGACAACAGAGCGAGAGAACGCAGGGACATGGTGAAACTCCTGGGCGGACGGGGGGATGGCATGCTGCCAACCAGAAGCTTAGAAGAGAAAAGCCCCATCTGGTTCCCCAGCCAGACGGCTATTTATTGTGACGCAGCGCCCAGCATTTCCTCCCGAATCAACCACTTTGCGACGGCCAAAGACATTTCGTCGGACAGGCTTCGACGCCCCTCATCTTTAGTGATGGCCAGTCGACATAAAAGCAGCGAAAAAGCCGCCGTTATGGCAAATTGACGCCCCCTCGCTGACCACCCTCTCGCGGTAGTTCACTTAATGACCAGAAACATGAAATTCAGCCATAAGATCCTGCTTGCCGCCGCTCTTGTGGTCGCCGTTGCGTTCGTCTGTTTTATCCTGTTCAACGACTATCGACAGCGCGAAGCCCTGCGCAGCAGCAACGAATCCTCCATGCAGGAACTCGGCAGCCTGACCAGCAGCAACATCCAGACCTGGCTGGAAAGCCGCATCCAGTTGCTGCACACCCTGGCCCAGCAGATCGCCGTGGACGGCAGCGGTGCCGACGGCCTGAAACGCAGCGTCGGCCTCCCCGCCTACGCCAGCAACTTCCAGCTCAGCTATTTCGGCGGCCAGGACGGTACGATGTTCTCGGTCCCGGCGGGCAACCGCGCGCCCGATTACGATCCGCGCGCCCGCGGCTGGTACAAGGCGGCCAACGCGGCCCAGCAGACCATCGTCACCGAACCCTACATCGCCGCCTCTTCCGGCAAGCTGGTGATCACCGTCGCCACCCCGGTCCAGCACCAGGGCAGCTTCATCGGCGTCGCCGGGGCCGACATCGACCTGTCCAACGTCAGCGCCATCATCAACTCGCTGAACTTCGGCGGCCATGGCCAGGCGTTCATCGTCAGCGCCGCCGGCAAGATCCTGATCCACCCGGACAACAAGCTGGTGCTCAAGAACCTCAGCGACGCCTACCCCAATGGCGCTCCGCAGGTCAGCCCGGGCCTGAAGGAAGTCGAGCTGGACGGCAAGACCCAGTTCATCTCCTTCACCCGGGTCAACGGTGTGCCGTCGGCAGACTGGTACGTGGCGCTGGTGCTGGACAAGGACACCGCGTTCTCGATGCTCAGCGAATTCCGCACCTCGGCGATCATTGCCATGCTGATCGCCGTGGTGATCATCATCAGCCTGCTGGGCATGCTGATCCGTGTACTGATGCAGCCGCTGCACCTGATGGGCCGCGCTATGCATGACATCGCCGAGGGCGAAGGCGACCTGACCAAGCGCCTGACCATCCATGGCCACGACGAATTCGGCACCCTGGGCGTGTCGTTCAACCGCTTCGTCGAACGGGTTCACGGCTCGATCCGCGAGGTCGCCTCGGCCACCGGCCAGGTCAACGAAGTCGCCCTGCGGGTGGTCAGTGCCTCGAACTCGTCGATGTTCAACTCCGACCAGCAGGCCTCGCGCACCAGCAGCGTCGCCGCGGCGATCAACCAGCTCGGCGCCGCCGCCCAGGAAATCGCCCAGAACGCCGCCCTGGCGTCGCAGCACTCCAGCGATGCGCGCAACCTGGCCAGCGAAGGCCAGGCCGTAGTGGACCAGACCATCGCCGCCATGCAGCAGCTGTCGGCGAAGATCAGCGACTCCTGCGGCAATATCGAAACCCTGAACAGCAACACGGTGAACATCGGGCAGATCCTCGAAGTCATCACCAGCATCTCCCAGCAGACCAACCTGCTGGCCCTCAACGCCGCCATCGAGGCCGCCCGCGCCGGTGAGGCCGGGCGTGGTTTCGCGGTGGTCGCCGATGAAGTGCGCAACCTCGCCCACCGCACCCAGGACTCGGCGCAGCAGGTGCAGAAGATGATCGAGGACCTGCAGGTCGGCGCCCGCCAGGCGGTGAACACCATGACCGAAAGCCAGCGCGAGAGCGAAAGCAGCGTCGGCATCGCCAACCAGGCCGGCCAGCGCCTGGGCAGCGTGACCCAGCGCATCGGCGAGATCGACGGCATGAACCAGTCCGTGGCCACCGCCACCGAGGAACAGACCGCCGTGGTGGAATCGATCAACGTCGACATCACCGAGATCAACACCCTCAACCAGGAAGGCGTGGAAAACCTGCAGGCAACCCTGCGCGCCTGCGCCGACCTGGAGCAGCAAGCGGCGCGGTTGACGCATCTGGTGGGCAGTTTCCGGATTTAACGATCGGCAACACTCAACTCGTCTGGCGCGACGCACACAGGACTGAATAAAGACTAAACTCAGTCCTGCTTCCCCAGACGAGATGCTCCCATGAAGCTTTCCTCTCAGATCAAACCGATCAGCTACCTGAAAAGCCACACCGCCGAGATCGTCAAGACCATCACCGAAAGCCGTGAGCCCATGGTCATTACCCAGAATGGCGAGGCGAAACTGGTGGTCATGGATGTGAAAAGCTTCGAGCAGCAGGAAGAAACCATGGCGCTGCTGAAGATCCTCGCCCTCGGTAATCGCGAGATCGATGAAGGTCAATTCCGCGATGCGGAGGACGTGTTCGCCGACCTGGACCAGGCCGATCAACCGTGACGTTCAAGGTGGTGCTTCTGCATTCGGCGGAAACCGACCTCATCGAGTTGCGCACCTACCTCACCCAGCGGTTCTCCACCGCCACCTGGCAAAGCAGCTACGGCAACCTGAAACAGGCCATTCTCCAACTGGCCAGCCTGCCCTATGCCGGGGTGATTCCCGAAGAACTCGAACAACTGCATATCGGCCACTACCGGCAGATACTCTCGGGAATGAATCGAATCATCTATGAAGTACTGGACGCCACCGTCTACATCCATGTCATCGCCGACACCCGCCGGGACCTGCAAAGCTTGCTGATGAAGCGGTTACTGCGCGCCAGGCGCTAAGCATTCATGGGTCTTGAAGCCCTATCGCGGGCAATCGAGCGTCGACCGGCCGCTCCTACAGAAGAACCTAGGCGTCTGTAGGAGCGAGCGGGCGGCGATCCGACTTGCCCGCGATAGCGTTTGATGCCGCTCAGCCGATTTAGAAGCTGGAACCCGGCTCGCGCAGGAATGCCAGTTCCTCCGGCGTCGATTCACGCCCGAGAATCCGGTTGCGATGGGGGAAGCGCCCGAAGCGGGCGATGATTTTCTGATGCCGTTCGGCGTAATCCAGCTGGTCGGCGAACACCGGTCGATCTTCCGGCGGCTGTTCGTCCTGCAAGGCGGCGAACCTGGAGATCGCTTCGTTCTGCACCGCCAGGTTCTCGCAATGCTCGAACACCAGGTAGATGAAGCTGCGCTGCATCGCGGGCAGCTGCCGGTCGAAATCCGCGGCGATGCCCTGGGCCACCAGTGCCTGGGCACGCAGGTCGCCGGCAAAGCTCTTGGGGGTTTCGCGATACAGCATGCGTGGCAGTTGGTCGAGCAGCAGCACCAGGGCCAGCCAGCCTTGCGGGCGTTGCGCCCACTCGGTCAATCCACCGGCCAAGGCCTGTTCCACCAGATCCCCGAAACGCTCGCGCGCCTCGAGGTCCTGGCTGTCACGCTTGCCAAACCACAGCTTGCCCTTTTCAGCGACGATGTCCGCAGGTTTCTCGGCAGAGCCGAACCACCAGTCGAGCAGGGGCTGCCAGGGCGCGGCCATGGTTTATTCCTTGTGGTAGGCGGTGACGCGGGCGACTTCTTCCTTCGAGCCGAGGAACACCGCTACGCGCTGGTGCAGGCCTTCAGGCTGGATGTCGAGAATGCGCTGGTGGCCATCGGTGGCTGCGCCGCCCGCCTGTTCAACCAGGAACGACATCGGGTTGGCTTCGTACATCAGGCGCAGTTTGCCCGGCTTCGATGGCTCGCGGCTGTCACGTGGGTACATGAACACGCCACCACGGGTCAGGATGCGGTGCACGTCGGCCACCATCGCGGCAACCCAGCGCATGTTGAAGTTCTTCTTCAGCGGACCTTCCTCGCCAGCCATCAGCTCGCTCACGTAGCGCGCGACCGGCGCTTCCCAGTGACGCTGGTTGGACATGTTGATGGCGAACTCCTGGGTGCTCTCAGGAATGGTCAGGTCTTCGTGGGTCAGCACGAAGCTGCCCATTTCACGGTCCAGGGTAAAGCCCTTGACGCCATCGCCCAGGGTCAGCACCAGCATGGTCTGCGGGCCGTAGATGGCATAACCGGCAGCTACCTGCTGGGTGCCGGGTTGCAGGAAGGCCTTTTCGTTCAGGGCTTCGTTCTGGCTCAGGTGCTCGTTCGGGCAACGCAGCACGGAGAAGATGGTGCCGACCGGCGCGTTGATGTCGATGTTGGACGAACCGTCCAGTGGGTCGAACACCAGCAGGTAGGCGCCTTTCGGGTATTTGCCCGGGATCTGGTAGGCGTTGTCCATTTCCTCGGACGCCATGCCGGCCAGGTGGCCGCCCCATTCGTTGGCTTCGAGCAGGATCTCGTTGGAGAGCACGTCGAGCTTCTTCTGCACTTCGCCTTGAACGTTTTCAGTGCCCATGCTGCCCAGGACACCGCCCAGGGCGCCTTTGGACACGGCGTGGCTGATCTCCTTGCAGGCACGCGCCACCACTTCGATCAGGAAGCGCAGATCGGCAGGAGTGTTGTTGCTGCGGGTCTGCTCAATCAAATAGCGACTCAGGGTAACGCGGGACATGGAAGGCTCCGGAGGAATGGGGGGGCTAAAAAACCCGCGCAGTTTAGCGCGAGTCGGGGTGCATTTCCTCCTATGAGACGAGATCCGCCACAGAGAGTTCATGCATGGGGTTGAGCGTAGCCCGAAATCCGCCCCGCAGCCGCTGGCGCAGGCTGCGCTAGCCTGCGCCCTTTCAACACTACGAGGCTGATGAACAGCCTATTCCAGAGCCTTCCAGATCTCCGTGGCGTACTCGCGAATGGTCCGGTCCGAAGAGAACCAGCCCATGCGCGCGCTGTTGAGCACCGCCGAGCGCCACCAGTGATTGCTGTCGCGCCAGCGCTCTTCGACATGCAGCTGGGCATTCCAGTAGGAATCGAAATCGGCGCATACATGGAAGCGGTCATAGTCGACCAACGAATCGATCAGCCCGGTGTAACGGGCCGGATCGTCCGGCGAGAACACCCCGCCACGAATCGCCTGCAGCACATCGTTGAGACGATGGGAGGCGGCGATGTCCGGCACCGCGCTGAACTCGCCGTTGCGTTTGCGCGCCTCTACCTGCTGGGCGCTGAGGCCGAAGATGAACATGTGCTCGGCGCCGACCCGCTCGCACATCTCGACGTTGGCGCCGTCCAGGGTGCCGATGGTCAGGGCGCCGTTGAGGCCGAACTTCATGTTGCTGGTGCCCGAGGCCTCGAAGCCGGCAGTGGAAATCTGCTCCGACAGGTCGGCCGCCGGGATGATGCTTTCGGCCAGGCTGACGTTGTAGTTGGGCAGGAACACCACCTTGAGCAGGCCGCGCACGGTCGGGTCGTTATTCACCGTGCGGGCGATGTCATTGCTCAGCTTGATGATCAGCTTGGCCTGGTGATAACTGGCCGCGGCCTTGCCGGCGAAGATCTTCACCCGCGGCACCCAGTCGATCTCCGGTTCGGCACGGATCGCCTGGTACAACGCCACGGTGTGCAACAGATTGAGCAACTGGCGCTTGTACTCATGGATCCGTTTGACCTGCACGTCGAACAGCGCCGCCGGATTGACCGCGATCCCCAGGCGCTCATGGATGATCGCCGCCAGCGCGCGCTTGCTGTGCAGGCGCTGCTCGGCGAACTGCTTGCGAAAGGACGATTTCTCGGCGAAGGGCTCGAGCTTGAGCAACAGCTCCTCGGGGTTGTCCAGCAGCTCCGGGCCGACGGCTTCGACCAGCATCGCCGTCAGCTTGGGGTTGGCCTGGTACAGCCAGCGGCGGAAGGTGATGCCGTTAGTCTTGTTGTTGATCCGCTCCGGATACAGCTTGTGCAGCTCGGAGAACACCGTGCTGCGCATCAGCTGGGTATGCAGCCCGGACACGCCGTTGACGCTGTGGGAACCGAGAAACGCCAGGTTGCCCATGCGCACCCGGCGCCCGTTGTCTTCTTCGATCAGCGACACCGCGCGCAGCACGTCGAAGTCGTGGATGCCCTTGGCCCGCAGCGAATCGATGTGCTGGGCGTTGATCAGGTAAATGATCTGCATGTGCCGCGGCAGCATGCGTTCCATCAGGCCCACCGGCCAGGTTTCCAGGGCCTCGGGCAGCAGCGTGTGGTTGGTGTAGGCCAGGGTTTCGACAGTGATCTGCCAGGCCGCCTCCCAGGCGATGCCGTGCAGGTCCACCAACTGGCGCATCAGTTCGGCCACGGCGATCGATGGGTGCGTGTCGTTGAGCTGGATCGCCGCATGCTCGCCGAGGCTGAGCACCGAGTCGTGCATGTTCTTGTGCCGGCGCAGCAGGTCCTGCAGGGACGCGGAGACGAAGAAGTACTCCTGGCGCAGGCGCAGTTCCTGGCCGGCTTCGGTGCTGTCCGCCGGGTAGAGCACCCGCGAGATGCTCTCGGCGCGGGCCACCTCGGCCACCGCGCCGAGGTGATCGCCGGCGTTGAAGCGCTCCAGGTGCAGATCTTCCATGGCTCGCGCCCGCCACAGGCGCAGGGTGTTGACGCTGGCGCCGCGCCAGCCGACCACCGGCGTGTCGTAGGCCACCGCGCGCACGGTTTCCGCCGGCCACCAGACTTGCCGCGCATGGCCAGCCTCGTCGGTGACGGTCTCGACGCTGCCACCGAAGCCGATCGAATAGATCACTTCCGGACGCTCGAACTCCCAGGGGTTGCCGAAATCCAGCCAGTGCTCGGTCTGCTCCTGCTGCCAGCCATCGACTATGGCCTGGCGGAACAAGCCGTGCTCATAACGGATGCCGTAGCCGTGGCCGGCAATGCCCAGGGTCGACATGCTTTCCATGAAGCACGCCGCCAGCCGGCCGAGGCCACCGTTGCCCAGCGCCGCGTCCGGCTCCAGCAGGCGGATGCGCTCCAGGTCGACGCCCAGATCGCTCAGGGCATCGCGCGCCACGTCCAGCAGCCCGAGGTTGCTCAGGCTGTCGTAGAGCAGGCGGCCGATGAGGAATTCCAGGGACAGGTAATAAACGCGCTTCTGGCCTTTGCGGTAGATCTGCCGCGTGTGGTCCATCCAGTGCTCGACCATGTGATCGCGCGCCGCCAGGGCGATGGCTTCGAACCAGTCATGGTCGAAAGCGTGGTCCGGGTCTTTGCCCACCGCGTAGGTGAGTTTGGTCAGGACGGCATCGCGAAAAGCGGCCACCTCAGCGTCACGAACTTGCAGTTCCTGAGTCATGAATACGACCTCGAGCGAGATAGACAGCGAGCATGGAATTGTCTGAGCCTAGTCGGTCTGACAGGAGCCAAAGTCTCTGGTTCGGTGCGTCGTGCAATTGCCCGAACAGAGGCAGCGTCTCCCGCGGCAGCGGGTAAAAATGATGCAGATGCCGTGCCGACCCTCGCAATCCCCCCGGGCACGGTTAAATTCCGTTAAATGGTTGTTCAAAAATCCACCAGTACCGGTATGATCGCGCGCCCTGATACACACGCTGGAAGCAAGCCTGATGAAGTCCAACCTGATCGCCGCCGCGGAAATCGACCGACTCGATACCTGGGCCAAGTATTCCGCGCCCATGTGCGGCTCCTGCATGTCCAGCTGCTGCACCCTGCCGGTGGAGGTCAAGATCAAGGATCTGATCCGCATCGGCATCGTCGACGAATTCGAGCGCGGCGAGCCGGCGAAGAACATCGCCAAGCGCCTGCAGAAGGAAGGCATCGTCGAGCGCTACAACCAGAAGTCCGAGATCTTCACCCTGCAGCGCATGAGCAACAACGACTGCCTGTATCTGGATCGTAAGAGCCGCCTGTGCACCATTTATGACAAGCGCCCGGACACCTGCCGCAACCACCCGAAGATCGGCCCGCGTCCGGGCTATTGCGCGTACAAGCCCAAGCCGGTCGAGCGCCCGACCAACACCGGCAGCCGGACCCTGGAACGCTTCTGAGCCTCGACCTGCGCCTGCAACCCTGTTCCCCGCGTAACCCTGCCACCCTGTAGCCGCTGCCGAGCCTTGGCGAAGCTGCGAACGGCTGCAAAGCAGCCGCAGTACGGGCCACCGCAGAGTTTCAGATACACCGCTTGACGACCGCTACGCGGCCGATCGCAGCCTCGCTGGCGCTCGGCAGCGGCTACAGGAATCAGCTCATTTTCGCAGATCAAAAAAAACGCCCCCGGCCTTTCGACCGGGGGCGTTTTTATTCAGCCTGAACTAAAAGATCAGTTCTTGGCTTTCTTGGCAGCGCGGGTACGCTCGCCTTCGTCCAGGATCTTCTTGCGAAGACGGATGGACTTAGGAGTCACTTCACACAGCTCGTCGTCCTGGATGAATTCCAGAGCCTGTTCCAGGGTGAAACGAACCGGCGGAACCAGGGCGATGGTTTCGTCCTTGCCCGAAGCACGCATGTTGTCGAGCTTCTTGCCTTTGGTTGGGTTCACGCCCAGGTCGTTGTCACGGCTGTTCAGACCAACGATCTGACCGTTGTAGATTTCCTGGCCGTGCTCGACGAACAGCTTGCCGCGCGCCTGCAGGGTTTCCAGGGAGTAGGTCAGTGCCTTGCCGGTCTCGACCGAAACCAGTACGCCGTTCTGACGGCCGGACATGTGGCCGGACTTCATCGGAGCGTAGCGATCGAAGATCGAGGTCAGGATGCCTGCACCGTTGGTCAGGGTCAGGAACTGGTTACGGAAACCGATCAGACCACGGGCTGGAATGTTGTATTCCAGGCGTACACGGCCCTTGCCATCCGGAACCATGTTGCTCAGGTCGCCTTTACGCAGACCCATTTCTTCCATGACCTTGCCCTGGGATTCTTCAGGGATGTCGATGGTGACGTTCTCGAACGGTTCCTGCTTCACGCCGTCGACTTCACGGATGATCACTTCAGGACGGCCAACGCCCATTTCGAAACCTTCGCGACGCATGGTTTCGATCAGTACCGACAGGTGCAGCTCACCACGACCGGAAACCTTGAACTTGTCGGCCGAGTCGCCTTCTTCAACGCGCAGTGCAACGTTGTACAGCAGCTCTTTGTCCAGACGTTCCTTGATGTTACGGCTGGTCACGAACTTGCCTTCTTTACCGCAGAATGGCGAGTCGTTGACCTGGAAGGTCATGGAAACGGTCGGCTCGTCGACGGTCAGCGGCTTCATCGCTTCGACAGCGGTCGGATCGCACAGGGTGTCGGAGATGAACAGCTCGTCGAAACCGCTGATGCAGACGATGTCGCCGGCAGCGGCTTCTTCAACGTCCACACGGTGCAGACCGTGGTGACCCATCAGCTTCAGGATACGGCCGTTACGCTTCTTGCCTTCGGTGTCGATAGCGACGACCGGAGTGTTCGGCTTGACGCGACCGCGAGCGATACGACCAACGCCGATCACACCCAGGAAGCTGTTGTAGTCCAGAGCGGAGATCTGCATCTGGAACGGACCGTCACGGTCAACGGCTGGAGCCGGAACGTTGTCGACGATCGACTGGTACAGCGGGGTCATGTCTTCGGCCATGTCGGTGTGGTCCAGACCGGCAATGCCGTTCAGGGCCGAGGCGTAGACGACTTTGAAGTCCAGCTGTTCTTCGGTGGCACCCAGGTTGTCGAACAGGTCGAAGATCTGGTCCAGAACCCAGTCAGGACGCGCGCCTGGACGGTCGACCTTGTTGATTACCACGATTGGACGCAGGCCGGCTTCGAAAGCCTTCTTGGTCACGAAACGGGTTTGCGGCATAGGGCCGTCTTGGGCATCGACCAGCAGCAGAACGGAGTCGACCATCGACATTACGCGTTCAACTTCGCCGCCGAAGTCGGCGTGGCCCGGGGTATCCACGATGTTGATGTGGTAGCCGTTCCAGTTGATGGCGGTGTTTTTGGCCAGGATGGTAATACCGCGCTCTTTTTCCTGGTCGTTGGAGTCCATCACGCGCTCGTCGTTGAGCTCGTTGCGCTCCAGGGTGCCGGATTGACGCAGGAGTTTGTCTACCAGGGTGGTTTTACCGTGGTCAACGTGAGCAATGATGGCGATGTTGCGTAGATTTTCGATCACTTGTGTATCTCGATCAGAGGATTCGGTGTGCTGACAACTGCTGGCAGCGATTAACAATAGAGTCCGGCAAGGCCGTTACAGCTTGACGGTGGCGTCGGGGGGCCGGTGACGCAAGCCACAGGCAAACAGCCCCGGGCACTTAGCTCGGTCTATAAACGCGCACATTGGCATGTCCCTCACTGAGCAGATGGTGAGCATGCAGGCGACTCATGACGCCTTTGTCGCAATACAGCAGGTACTGGCGAGTAGGGTCCAGTTCCTTGAAGCGTGCATTCAATGCATAGAACGGCAGCGCTTTTATCTCGATGCCAGCCAACTCCAGCGGGTCGTCTTCCTGAGCATCCGGATGACGGATGTCGATCACGATCTGCCCCGCCAGCGCCTCGCTGACTTCTTCGATCTGCAAATCCTGGCCCAGTTCGTCGATTACCCGATCGATCGGCACCAGTTTGGCCCGCTCGATCGCACGCTCGAGCACCGCCATGTCGAATTCTTTCTCTTCGTGCTCCACGCGATGGCGCTTGGCGTGGGTCTTGGGGTTCACCGAGATGACCCCGCAGTACTCCGGCATGTGCTTGGCGAAGTCGGCGGTGCCGATTTCGTTGGCCAGGTCGATGATGTCCTGCTTGTGGCTGGCGATCAGCGGGCGCAGCACCAGCTTGTCGGTTACGCAGTCGATGACCGAGAGGTTCGGCAGGGTCTGGCTCGACACCTGGGAAATCGCCTCGCCGGTGACCAGCGCGTCGATGTGCAGGCGGTCGGCGATGCTCGACGCGGCACGCAACATCATACGCTTCAAAATGACGCCCATATGACTGTTGTCGACTTTGCCGAGGATTTCGCCGAGCACTTCCTCGAACGGCACGCTGACGAACAGCACGCGCTGGGAGCTGCCGTACTTCTTCCAGATATAGTGCGCGACTTCCATCACGCCCAATTCGTGGGCACGCCCGCCCAGGTTGAAGAAGCAGAAGTGGCTCATCAGGCCGCGACGCATGATCTGGTAGGCCGCCACCGTGGAATCGAAACCGCCGGACATCAAAACCAGGGTCTGTTCCAGGGCGCCCAGCGGATAACCGCCGATACTGTTGTGCTGGCTGTGGATCACGAACAACCGTTGGTCGCGAATTTCCATCCGCACTTCGATTGCAGGCTCTTTCAGGGAAATCCCGGCGGCGCCGCACTGCCGACGCAGCTGGCTGCCGACGTATTTCTCCACGTCCATGGAGCTGAATTCGTGCTTGCCGGCGCGCTTGCAACGCACAGCGAAAACTTTCCCCGCCAGGGCCTCGCCAAAGTGCTGCTTGCACTTGGCGACTATGTCGTCGAAGTCGCCCAGCGGGTATTCATCGACCTGCAGGAAATGCGCGATGCCCGGCATGCAGCTCAGGCGCTCGGTCATCTCCTTCAAGGCTTTCGGCTCGCTGACGGCGGTTTCCAGCTCGAGGTTGTCCCACACACCATTGACCACCACGGCCGGGTCCAGATCGCGGAGCACGGCACGGATGTTCTTGGCCAGCTGACGGATGAAACGCGTCCGTACCGGGCGGCTCTTGATGGTGATTTCCGGGAAAACTTTAACGATTAGTTTCATGAAAACAGCGCGCGCTGGGCCAGCCGAAAAAGGGGGGCGCGGATTATAGCGGAAATTGCTCAAGGTTTAACCAATTAATGTGCACTCGGTTTTTCGTGCACCAAAACAGGTCGACGCCAGATAAAAACGCAACATTGCGGTGCGTCAGTTTGCCAATCTGGCCCAAATAGCGCCCGGAATGCGTGAGTTTGGGGCATAAAACCCAACTCAGGGCACTGGCATGCAATTTGCTCCCTTGTGAGGCAGGTTGCCATGGCAGAGTATCTGCGCCGGCATCACCCACATTCTAAGGGCACACCAACACTCGCCCGAAGCCACCCGGAGGACACTATGTCGAAGTCGGTTCAACTCATCAAAGATCATGACGTCAAATGGATTGATCTGCGCTTCACTGACACCAAAGGCACTCAGCACCACGTGACCATGCCGGCCCGTGATGCGCTGGATGACGATTTCTTCGAAATCGGCAAAATGTTCGACGGTTCCTCCATCGCTGGCTGGAAAGGCATCGAAGCCTCCGACATGATCCTGATGCCGGTTGACGAAACCGCCGTCCTGGACCCGTTCACCGAAGAGCCGACCCTGATCCTGGTCTGCGACATCATCGAACCTTCGACCATGCAGGGCTACGATCGCGACCCACGCGCCATCGCCAAGCGTGCCGAGGAGTACCTGAAGTCCACCGGTATCGGCGACACCGTATTCGTAGGCCCAGAGCCTGAGTTCTTCATCTTCGACGAAGTGAAGTTCAAGTCCGACATCTCCGGCTCCATGTTCAAGATCTTCTCCGAGCAAGGCTCGTGGATGTCCGACCAGGACGTGGAAGGCGGTAACAAAGGCCACCGTCCAGGTGTCAAAGGCGGCTACTTCCCGGTTCCTCCGTTCGACCACGACCACGAGATCCGTACCTCCATGTGTAATGCCATGGAAGAAATGGGCCTGGTCATCGAAGTTCACCACCACGAAGTGGCGACTGCCGGCCAGAACGAAATCGGCGTGAAGTTCAACACCCTGGTCAACAAGGGCGACGAAGTTCAGACCCTGAAGTACTGCGTACACAACGTGGCCGATGCCTACGGCCGCACCGCTACCTTCATGCCTAAGCCTCTGTACGGCGACAACGGCTCGGGTATGCACGTGCACATGTCCATCTCCAAGGATGGCAAGAACACCTTCGCTGGCGAAGGTTATGCCGGCCTGTCCGACACCGCCCTGTACTTCATCGGCGGCATCATCAAGCACGGTAAGGCCCTGAACGGTTTCACCAACCCTTCGACCAACTCCTACAAGCGTCTGGTACCAGGCTTCGAAGCTCCGGTAATGCTGGCCTACTCGGCTCGCAACCGTTCCGCTTCGATCCGTATCCCTTACGTGTCGAGCCCTAAAGCCCGCCGTATCGAAGCACGCTTCCCGGATCCGGCTGCCAACCCATACCTGGCCTTCGCTGCCCTGCTGATGGCCGGCCTGGACGGTATCCAGAACAAGATCCACCCTGGCGACGCCGCTGACAAAAACCTGTACGACCTGCCGCCTGAAGAGGCGAAAGAGATCCCACAAGTTTGCGGCAGCCTGAAAGAAGCCCTGGAAGAGCTGGACAAAGGTCGTGCGTTCCTGACCAAAGGCGGCGTTTTCAGCGACGACTTCATCGACGCTTACATCGCCCTGAAAAGCGAAGAAGAAATCAAGGTCCGTACCTTCGTACACCCACTGGAATACGAGCTGTACTACAGCTGCTGATCCGGTAGCGCCGCCCCACGCGGCGTGACAAGAAAAGGCCTCCCTCGGGAGGCCTTTTTTATTGCCCGCCCATCGCCCCGGAGCATTCCCCCAGGCCAGCCATCCATGGATAATCCGCGCCTCTCGCGCCCGCTGTCCGGCGCCTCGACGAAGGGATTCGTATGCAGTGGACTCGTTCTCTCGGCCTGATCGCCTGCCTGGCGTTCGGCAGTACCCAGGCCGCTCCTTTCTATGCCGGCAAATCCCTGGCCCACCCGCTGATCACCGGCCTGGCGGAAAGCCAGGCGACCCTGGCCTTTATCAAGCAGGGCGGCAGCGTCAAAGGTTATTACTCGGTCGACCCGGACGAGGGCCAACCGCAGCTGCTGGATGACTTCGGCGATGCCACCATCGAGTCGGTGTTCAACATCGCCCTGGATGATGAGTCCCTGACCCGCCTGGTGCTGTTCAAACAGCGTGGCCAATACCGCCTGCATGCCTATCGCTATGACGAAAACGACCGCCTCTACCGGCGCCTGGAGAAACTGCAGCCCGCCCTGGAGCGCATCGCCAAAGACCGCAAGAAGCTCGATGCCCCGACGGTGAAACAGGCCCTGCGCCAGCTGACGCCACTGAACTACAGCGTCTTCTACGAAGACTCGGGTATCGACGAATTCGACCAGCTCGACCATTCGGCCGGCACCCTGGTGGGTTATTTCGACGCTAACGGGCAGCCCATCACCGCCAATCCGCCCGGAGCCGACCAGTACCGCTACAAAAAGACCTTCGCCGAAAAGGACGGACGCTTTCTCACCGCCACCTACTGGCGCGGCGAAGCGCCTGCGCTGGAGGGCGAGCCCCTGCTGTACAACTACCGGGCCAGCCACATCGCCTGGGAGACCGAGCCGCAGCGCTTCACTGGCAGTGAGGACGGGGCCTACGTGGAGTACTCCAGTTTCGGCGGTGCCGTCATCGCCCAGGGTGCCTATGCCCGCGGCCAACGCACCGGCGAATGGAGTTTTTCCAACCCAGACGATGGCTGGACCCACGGCCGTTTTGTCGATGGCAAACGCCAAGGCCAGTGGACTGAGTCCTACGGCTGGCAAACCGCTACCGGCGAGTATCGGGACGATCTGCGTGAGGGACGCTGGGTGCTGTCCTACGACGAAGGAGGCGAATCCGCTGTCACCGGCTTCCAGACCTATGTCCAGGGTGTGCTCGACGGTCCGAGCGAAGAGCGGGTGGACGGCTCCACGGAGAGCGGCAGCTACCGCAACGACAAACGCGAAGGGCCATGGGTGACCCAAGCAGGTCGCGGCAGCTTCGAGAACGGCCTGAAAAGCGGCCCGTGGATACTCAAGACAGACAAGGGCCATAACCAGAGCGTGAACTTCGTCGCCGATAAAAAAGACGGTGAGTTGCGCGAAACCGACGCCAACGGCGTGCTGGTCCTGATCGAGCATTACAAGGCAGATGTGCTGTCCGGTACCCGCGAAGGCTATAGCCCCAGCGGCAACCTGCAGTACTCGCAGCAATATGAGAATGGCAAACGGGAAGGCCGCTCACTGGGTTACAGCGAAGACGGCAAGCTGATCAGCGATATTTCCTGGCACAACGATCGCTACGAAGGCCCTCACCTGACCTTCCTGAGCGACGGTACGCCGGCCACGGTCGGACGCTTCGAGGGAGGGCGCTTTGTCGGCCTGATGAAACAATACGATCAGGACGAAGTGCTTTATGAAGAAGCCAACTGGTGCCGCTTCGACAAGCGCGGTTCAACCGTCGAACGCTGTGGAAAACAACGGCGGTTCACCCACGGAAAGCTGTCCTGGGAAACGGACTTTCTCTTTGGCAGCCCCCAAGGCTCCATCGAGTACAACTATGAAACAGGCCAAAAGATCCGCGAGAAGATCATCGGCGACAATGACCAGATCACTCAGCGCACCTACTACGACAATGGGCAGGTCGAGTGCCAGAAAAACTCGGTGGGTTTCACCTGGATGACCATCAACCAGCAACAGGTGAAAAGTCATGAGTCCGACGGCCAACTGACCGGCGAACAGCTGTGCTATCACCGCAACGGCGTGGTCAAGAGCCGCGAGCTGATCGACAACGGCTTGAGCGCCTGCCGGATCATCTATGACGAAAGCGGCAAGCGACTGTCTTCCAGCCCGACCGATTGCGGGGCGCCCGCGACCGCCGCGGCCGGCCAATGATCCATCTTGTGCCCGACGCTTGCCAGGCACTGCGGTTTTGCGTGCATCATGGCCGCCGACTTGTCCCCAAGAAGCCGAGACTGCCCATGACTTCGCGATTCTGCCTTGCCCTGTTGACCCTGTTGCTGGCCGGCAATGCCTGTGCCGCCCCTGCCACCCTCAGCCCTCTGTTGGCCAGCATCGAAGAACGCCTGGCCATCGCCGACCAGGTGGCCCTGAGCAAATGGGACAGCCACAAGCCGGTGGAAGACCGCCCGCGCGAGCGTGAGGTGATTGCCGGCGCGGTGGCCCAGGCGCCGGCCTACAAGCTCGACGGCGCGGCGGTGGAACAGTTCTTCGCCGCGCAGATCGAGGCCAACAAGCTGGTGCAGTACGCCCATCTGTCCGAGTGGACCTTGCAAGGCCAGGCACCGGACGCGCCGCGCCCGGACCTGGTGGGACAGATCCGCCCGCAACTTGATCGGTTACAAAAACGCCTGCTGCAGCAACTGGCCGATTTCAGCCCCCACCGTAACGACCCACAGTGCCCACAATGGCTGGCCCAGGCCACCCACGAAGGTGATCGGGCACCACTGCGTCAACTAGCGCTGATCCGTGCCACCGCCGAGCTTTGTGTGTTCAAAGGTTGAAGTGGCGAACCCGGGCACGGTCTGCGGCTCTATGCTGGAGGCACTTTCACCCTTGAAGCCGCCAACCCCAGCGCCCAGGAAAGCCGCCATGCGTGTGCACTGTCTCTACCTGCTGTTGCTGGCCGCCCTGCCGGCCGCTGCGCAGATCTACCGCTACACCGATGCCCACGGCAACACCGCCTACAGCGACCAGCCGCCGGCCGGCGTGCCCGGCCAGGCCGTCGAGCTGGCGCCGCTGAACCGCATCGAGGCGCCCAGGCCGCTCACACCGCCCGGCGTCGAACCAACACAGGCGCCACCCACCCGCGCACCGGCCTACACCACCCTGGAGCTGAGCGGCGTAGCGGATGGCGGCGTGGTGCGCGCCAATAACGGCACTTTCGAGGTCGAGGTGCGCCTGCAACCGCCCCTGCTCAACGAGCATCGCCTGCGCCTGCTGCTGGACGACCAGCCTTACGGTCAGCCCGGCAACGTACCGAGCTTGCAACTGGTGAACATCGATCGCGGCGAGCACCGCCTGGCGGTGCAAGTACTCGATGGCGAGCGGGTGGTGCAGCAAAGCCCGCAACTGACCTTCACCCTGCAACGGGTTCATCGGCCCTGAGGTGTTGTCGCGTCTGAATCTGCGAATACAGGCGCCGCTCATGCTCAAGCAACCAGCGTTTGCGCCACAGCCCGCCGCCATAACCGGTGAGCGAACCGTCGGAACCTATCACCCGGTGACAGGCAATCACGATGGCGATCTGATTGGCGCCATTGGCCCGGGCCACGGCCCGCACGGCGGAGGCCGAACCGATGCTGCCCGCCACCTCGGCGTAACTGCGGGTAACGCCTGGAGGAATGGCCCTGAGTGCCTGCCACACCGTGCGGGTAAAGGCCGAAGCATTCAGCGCCAGCGGCGTGGCAAAGCTCGCCGACTCCCCGGCGAAAAATCGCCGCAATTCGCTCTCGATCTGGTCGATGGGGGCAAAACGCCCAAAACCGATGGTCGAGCCGGTGTGCTCTTGCAGGCGCTTCAGCTCAGTGGCCAATGCCGGGCGGTCGAAGAACTCCAGCAGATGCAGGGCCTGCGCATCGGCCACCGCCAGCATCACGCCGATCGGGGTTTGCAGCCAGTCGGCCTTGAGCAGTTCGCGGCCGCGCAGGTTCGACGGTGGTTGGCCGAGCAGCCGGGTGAAGGCACTGCGAAAGCCGCTGTCGGAATCGAAACTGGCGCTGATCTGCGCATCGATCACGCTGGCGCCGCCCGCCAGTTGCTGCATGCCCTCGCCGATCCGCCGCAGCCGGGCCATTTCCAGGAAGGTCACGCCGAAGTGGCGCTTGAAGGCCCGGCGCACCGTGGAAGGGTCGAAGCCGAGCTCGATCAGGTCGCCTTCATACCAGCGCTTGTCGGCATTGTGTTCCAGCAAGGCCAGCAGCTGTTTGACCAAGGGCTCCTGGGCACCTGTCTGCTCCAGCGGACGGCAGCGCAGGCAGGCGCGAAAACCGGCCTCGACACAGGCCTTGATCGAGCTGAAGAACACCGTGTTTTCGCGCTTGGGCTTGCGCGCCGCGCAGGTCAGCCGACAGAACACGCCCGTGCTCTTGACCCCGACGAAAGCGAACCCGTCATAGGCCGGGTCGCGTTCGAGCAAGGCGCGGTACAGGGTGTCGTCATCGGGCAGTTGGAACAGCAAGGGGGCGTTGTCCATGGCCGTCTCCAGCACCAGAGGGAATGTCTGTGCACTGTAGAGCAGCGCCGCAGCGGATGCCGCCGCAAATCAGGCGTTGATTCGCCAACGGTGCCCCCACTTTGCGCCCGGCGTGAAACAACGCCGAGCAGTAGCTCCGCCTCAGGCGCGCTCGATCACCATGGCCACGCACAGGCTGACCGAGGCCGATGAGAGGATTCGCGCCATGGGCACGACCCCATGCTCCATGCCGATCTCGCGGCTGCCGAGCAACCACACCGCCGCGCCATCGTTAAGCATTGTCGGCGTGGCCATCGCCTCCGCCTGCTATGCCCTGGTCTCCCTGGTGTGCATGCTCCTGCTGCTCAAGCGCATCGGCCACAACGCCGCCGACCTGTCCACCGCCGAGCAGGCGGACGCCGACGAACTGGCCCGGGAGCCCCGAGTCACGCCGCTGATCGAGGGTCCCGCGACGCTGCAACCGAGTATCGACAAGGACGCCCAGCCCGCCCACTGAGATGCCATCCGCCGCATTCTTCCAGGCCCGCAGCAAGCGGGCCTTTTTACGTGCGCCGAAAATTTTCGGCCCGGCGTGCCGCTGGCCATTCTTTAGCGCAGCCTCGGATAAATCGCACTATATTGGTGCATCAAACTGCACCTTCATCCATCCGCAGCCCATTTTGGTTCGAAAGTACCCAGCGCAGCCGGCAAAACGCTGCGAAAGAGAACTTTAAACGTCTGTTTCAGGGCTCGAGCGCTTCTTTTCGGAGCCTTGGTTTGGTTTTTGCATTTTCTCGATACCAGCGCCTTATTCGCGCGCGCAATCCTGGGCCGGCCCGGGATTGCCTTGTTTCAAAAGAGGTCAACATTTACCCATGACCATCAGCGATCAACTGCACCGCTTGCTACTCGACAACCTGACCACCGCGACCATCCTGCTCAACGCCGACCTGCGCCTTGAGTACATGAACCCGGCGGCGGAGATGTTGTTGGCCATCAGTGGCCAGCGCAGCCATGGGCAATTCATCAGCGAACTGTTCACCGAATCGGCCGAAGCCCTGAGCTCCCTGCGCCAGGCGGTGGAACAGGCGCATCCGTTCACCAAGCGCGAAGCCATGCTCACCGCGCTGACCGGCCAGACCCTGACCGTGGACTACGCCGTGACGCCGATCCTGAGCAATGGCGACACCCTGCTGTTGCTCGAAGTCCATCCCCGTGACCGCCTGCTGCGGATCACCAAGGAAGAGGCCCAGCTGTCCAAGCAGGAAACCAGCAAGATGCTGGTGCGCGGCCTGGCCCACGAGATCAAGAACCCCCTCGGCGGGATTCGCGGCGCCGCCCAGTTGCTGGCCCGCGAACTGCCGGACGAGAACCTCAAGGACTACACCAACGTCATCATCGAAGAGGCCGACCGCCTGCGTAACCTGGTGGACCGCATGCTCGGCTCCAACAAGCTGCCGTCGCTGGCCATGTGCAACGTGCACGAAGTGCTGGAGCGCGTGAGCAGCCTGGTGGAAGCCGAAAGCCAGGGCTGCATCACCCTGGTGCGCGACTACGACCCGAGCATTCCCGATGTGTTGATCGACCGCGAACAGATGATCCAGGCGGTGCTCAACATCGTGCGCAACGCGATGCAGGCCATCAGCAGCCAGAACGAGCTGCGCCTGGGCCGCATCTGCCTGCGTACCCGCACCATGCGCCAGTTCACCATCGGCCACGTGCGCCACCGCCTGGTGACCAAGATCGAGATCATCGACAACGGCCCGGGGATCCCCGCGGAACTCCAGGAAACCATCTTCTTCCCCATGGTCAGCGGCCGTCCGGACGGTACCGGGCTGGGCCTGGCCATTACCCAGAACATCATCAGCCAGCACCAGGGCCTGATCGAGTGTGACAGCCATCCCGGCCACACCACGTTCTCGATCTTTCTGCCACTGGAACAAGGAGCCCCATCGACATGAGCCGTAGTGAAACCGTGTGGATCGTCGATGACGACCGTTCTATCCGTTGGGTTCTGGAGAAAGCCTTGCAACAGGAAGGCATGACCACCCAGAGCTTCGATAGCGCCGATGGTGTGATGAGTCGCCTGGCCCGCCAGCAGCCGGACGTGATCATCTCCGACATCCGCATGCCCGGCGCCAGTGGCCTGGACCTGCTGGCGCGGATCCGCGAGCAACATCCGCGCCTGCCGGTGATCATCATGACCGCGCACTCCGACCTGGACAGCGCTGTCGCTTCCTATCAGGGCGGCGCCTTCGAGTACCTGCCCAAGCCGTTCGATGTCGACGAAGCGGTGTCGCTGGTCAAGCGCGCCAACCAGCATGCCCAGGAACAGCAAGGCCTGGAGGTGATCCCCGCGCTGGCCCGCACTCCGGAGATCATCGGCGAAGCGCCAGCGATGCAGGAGGTGTTCCGCGCCATCGGTCGCCTCAGCCATTCCAACATCACCGTGCTGATCAACGGTGAGTCCGGTACCGGTAAAGAGCTGGTGGCCCACGCCCTGCACCGCCACAGCCCGCGGGCGGCTTCGCCGTTCATCGCGCTGAACATGGCGGCGATCCCCAAGGACCTGATGGAATCCGAGCTGTTCGGCCATGAAAAAGGCGCGTTTACCGGCGCCGCTAACCTGCGGCGTGGGCGCTTCGAGCAGGCCGACGGCGGCACGCTGTTCCTCGACGAGATCGGCGACATGCCGGCCGACACCCAGACCCGCCTGCTGCGGGTGCTGGCCGACGGCGAGTTCTACCGGGTCGGCGGGCATACGCCGGTCAAGGTCGACGTGCGCATCATCGCCGCGACCCACCAGAACCTGGAAACCCTGGTGCACGCCGGCAAGTTCCGCGAAGACCTGTTCCACCGCCTGAACGTGATCCGCATCCATATTCCGCGCCTGTCGGACCGTCGCGAAGACATCCCGACCCTGGCCAAGCACTTCCTCAGCCGCGCCGCCCAGGAGCTGGCCGTCGAGCCCAAGCTGCTGAAAAGCGAGACCGAGGAATACCTGAAGAACCTGCCGTGGCCCGGCAACGTGCGCCAGCTGGAGAACACCTGCCGCTGGATCACCGTGATGGCTTCGGGTCGCGAGGTGCATATCAGCGACCTGCCGCCGGAGCTGCTGAGCCTGCCGCAGGATTCGGCGCCGGTGACCAACTGGGAGCAGGCCCTGCGCCAGTGGGCCGACCAGGCCCTGGCTCGCGGCCAGTCGAGCCTGCTGGACAGCGCGGTGCCGAGCTTCGAGCGGATCATGATCGAGACCGCCCTCAAGCACACCGCCGGCCGCCGTCGCGACGCCGCCGTGCTGCTGGGCTGGGGCCGCAACACCCTGACGCGCAAGATCAAGGAGTTGGGGATGAAGGTCGACGGCGGGGATGACGACGACAGCGACGAGGGCTGAGCCGCTGTGAGCCTGTAGCCGCTGCCGCAGGCTGCGATAAGGCCGAAGGCCTTCAGCGATCTTGAGATCCTGCGCGCCCTTCGGTCGCGATCGCAGCCTTCGGCAGCGGCTACAGTGCAAGGCATTCGTGCTGTGTCGAATGGCAGAGCCAATCGCGGGCAAGCCTCGCTCCTACAGATTCAGGTCGTTTGCGGCAATTGCGCCCGACACGGCTTCTGTAGGAGCGAGGCTTGCCCGCGATGCTTTTTGTGCACCGCAATGGTGAGCCTGCACTGCCGGAATGCGTGGCCGGGCATGGAGTTTCAGCTCCGACGCCGTCGATATTTCCGGCAAGAACAAATCCACAGAACGACGAAAGCCCCGTAAACCGGGGCTTTCAGCATTTCTTGAAAATTCGCTTAACCGTTTAAGCCAGAATTGGCACGCCCCCTGCAAAGACAAGATCACGAGTGCAGTCACTCACCCGTTTTGGGGACCTTGGTACAGGCAGGCCGAGAATCCCCTTCTTTACACCCGGAACCCCTACCGCTCGCAGCGACGGGTTCCAGCCGGTTTGGGGAACCCTGGTACAGGCAGGCCAGGGATTCTCTCTTTAACCCCGGGCTCATCACGCTCTCAGCGACGAGCCCCACCCGTTTCGGGAACCTTGGTACAGGCAGGCCAGGGATTCCCTCTTTAACACCCGGGCTCATCACGCTCACAGCGACGAGCCCTACCCGTTTCGGGAACCTTGGTACAGGCAGGCCGGGGATTCCCTCTTTACACCGGGCCCAGCGCGATCAGCGCGGCCCTCACGCTTTTGGGAACCTTGGTACAGGCAGGCCGGGGCTTCCCCTCTTTACACCGGGCCCGGCGCAATCAGCGCCCCGCCCTCACGCTTTTGGGGACCTTGGTACAGGCAGGCCGGGAATCCCCTCTTTTATTCCTCGCGCAGCTGGAGCTCCAGGCGCCAGCGCCCGTCGACCTCGCTGCCCGACCACTCGCCGTGCAGCGCCCGCGCGGCGACCACGTTCAGCAGCAAGCCTTCCTCAGCCGCCCGCACCCGCCAGTTGGCATCCTTGTCGTTGATCTTCAACTGGCCCTTCTGCGCTCGCCCCTCGGCTTCGAACAGCAGCGCCACTGCCCCGTCGATGTGCTCGCCATGGACCTTGGGCTCGTTGTTGAACCACACCACCAGGGCATTGGGCTGGACCTGCACTTCCTGCAACTCGGTAGGGTCCGGAGTGGTCAGGCGACCGATCATCAGCCCCACCATCACGCCAAAGATCGCCAGCGAGCCGAACACCCGCAGCATTAGCTTCGGCCTGACGTCCGCTTCAGGCGTAGAATGCGGCCTGTCTTTTTCTTCGGAGCCGTGCATGTTTCACGTCATCCTTTTTCAACCAGAAATTCCGCCGAATACCGGCAACGTAATCAGGCTGTGCGCCAATAGCGGCTGCCACCTGCATTTGATCGAGCCACTGGGTTTCGAAATGGACGACAAGCGCCTGCGCCGGGCCGGCCTCGACTACCACGAATATGCCACCTTGCAGCGCCATGCCGACCTCGCCAGCTGTCTTGAAAGCCTAGGCCATCCGCGCCTGTTCGCCTTCACCACCAAGGGCTCGCGACCGTTCCACGACGCCAGCTTCGCCGAGGGCGACGCCTTCCTGTTCGGCCCGGAAAGCCGCGGCCTGCCCGCCGAAGTGCTGGACGCCCTGCCCGCCGAACAACGCCTGCGCCTGCCCATGCGTGAAGGCTGCCGCAGCCTGAACCTGTCCAACACCGTGGCGGTGGCCGTCTACGAAGCCTGGCGCCAGCTGGGGTTCAAATAAGCCACCCACTTCCGCGCCACTCCCTGTAGCCGCTGCCGCAGGCTGCGATAAGGCCGAAGGCCTTCAGCGTTCTCAAGGCCTTGCGCCTCCTTCGGCGGTGATCGCAGCCTTCGGCAGCGGCTACAGGTTCGGCGCCGGTATCGACATCAGTCTCGAAACCTTGGGCCCGAACATGAAAAAAGCGCCTGAAACGGCGCTTTTTTCATGGAACCCAGCAGCTTATTGAACAGTGCCTTCACCAGCTGCCTGCAGGCGTTGCAGCTCTTGTGCGTACAGCGCGTCGAAGTTCACCGGAGCCAGCATCAGGGCCGGGAACGAACCGCGGGTCACCAGGCTGTCCAGCGCTTCGCGAGCGTACGGGAACAGGATGTTCGGGCAGAACGCGCCCAGGGTGTGGCTCATCGAAGCGTCGTCCAGGTTCTTGATCAGGAAGATACCGGCCTGTTGCACTTCGGCGATGAACGCTACTTCTTCACCATTCTTCACGGTGACCGACAGGGTCAGCACGACTTCGTGGAAACCTTCTTCCAACGCCTTCTGGCGGGTGTTCAGGTCCAGGCCGACGCTCGGCTCCCACTGCTGGCGGAAGATCGCCGGGCTTTTCGGAGCTTCGAAAGACAGGTCACGCACATAGATACGCTGCAGCGAGAATTGCGGTGCGGATTCGTCTTCGGTCGCAGCGGTGTTCTGTTGGTCAGTCATCTCAGATCCTTCTTGATCTCGGGGTCATGTAGGGTTTGCTGATCTTGGGGGGGCAGTCAGGCCGCGAGCAGTGCGTCGAGCTTGCCGGCGCGCTCCAGGGCGAACAAATCGTCACAACCGCCCACATGGGTGTTGCCGATCCAGATCTGCGGCACGGACGTGCGCCCGGCCTTCTGGGCCATTTCGGCGCGAACCTGCGGCTTGCCGTCGACCTTGATCTCTTCGAAGGCTACGCCTTTGTTCTCGAGCAGGTACTTGGCCCGCGAGCAGTAGGGGCAGTAATCGCTGGAATAGACGACGACGGCGGCCATATCACTTCACCAGCGGCAGGTTGTCGGCTTTCCAGCTGCCAACGCCACCGGACAGCTTGGCGGCGGTGAAGCCGGACTTCATCAGCTCGCGAGCGTGGGTGCCGGCGTGCTGACCCAGGGCGTCGACCAGAATGATGGTCTTGGCCTTGTGCTTTTCCAGCTCGCCCACGCGGGCGGCCAGTTTGTCTTGAGGGATGTTCAACGCGCCGACGATATGGCCCGCGGCGAAGTCCTTGGACGGACGGATATCGATCACCACGCCCTGCTCGCTGTTGACCAGCGCGGTCAGTTCACGGGTGCTGAGGCTGCGGCCACCGCGGCTCAACTCGTGAGCGATCAACAGAGCCAGCAAGATGACGAAGGCGCCGACGAGCAAGTAGTGTTCAGTGGCGAATTGAATCAGGTGAGCAACCATCAAGGAGGTTCCAGGGCGTTAAAATGTCGGCCAGTATACACAGCCCTCCGGGTCGGCCAAACCCCGCCCGGCGGTGACGCCACCGGAACTTCGCTTTAAACTGCCACTCCCTTTTTCCAACATTCTCCCAATCCAGCCACGAGTGGAATCTATGACTACCACGCCTAAACCTTTGGTCCTGATGATTCTGGATGGCTTCGGTCACAGCGAGAGCCACGAATCCAACGCTATCTATGCGGCCAAGAAGCCGGTCCTCGACCGCCTGTACGCCAGCGTGCCGAATGGCCTGATCTCGGGTTCGGGCATGGATGTCGGCCTGCCGGACGGCCAGATGGGCAACTCCGAAGTCGGCCACATGAACCTCGGCGCCGGCCGCGTGGTGTACCAGGATTTCACCCGTGTCACCAAAGCCATCCGCGATGGCGAGTTCTTCGAAAACCCGACCATCTGCGCCGCCGTGGATAAAGCCGTGGCCGCCGACAAGGCCGTGCACATCCTCGGCCTGCTGTCCGACGGTGGCGTGCACAGCCACCAGGACCACCTGGTGGCGATGGCCGAACTGGCCTTCAAGCGTGGCGCCGAGAAGATCTACCTGCACGCCTTCCTCGACGGCCGCGACACCCCGCCGAAAAGCGCCGCCTCGTCGATCGAACTGCTGGATGAAACCTTCAAGACCCTGGGCAAGGGCCGTATCGCCAGCCTGATCGGCCGCTACTTCGCCATGGACCGCGACAATCGCTGGGACCGCGTGGCCCAGGCCTACAACCTGATCGTCGACGGCAAGGGCGAATTCAACGCCGCCACCGCCCAGGAAGGCCTGCAGGCCGCCTACGAGCGTGGCGAGAGCGACGAATTCGTCAAGGCCACCACCCTCGGCGAGCCGGTGAAGGTCGAAGACGGCGACGCCGTGGTGTTCATGAACTTCCGCGCCGACCGCGCCCGCGAGCTGAGCCGGGTGTTCGTCGAGGACGGTTTCAAGGAGTTCGAGCGCGCCCGCCAGCCGAAACTGGCCGGCTTCGTCATGCTGACCCAATACGCGGCGAGCATTCCGGCCCCTTCGGCCTTTGCCCCGGGCAGCCTGGAAAACGTGCTGGGCGATTACCTGGCGAAAAACGGCAAGACCCAGCTGCGCATCGCCGAAACCGAGAAATACGCCCACGTGACCTTTTTCTTCTCCGGTGGCCGCGAAGAGCCGTTCCCGGGCGAAGAACGCATCCTGATCCCGTCGCCGAAAGTCGCCACCTACGACCTGCAGCCGGAAATGAGTGCGCCGGAAGTCACCGACCGGATCGTCGACGCCATCGAAAACCAGCGCTACGACGTGATCGTGGTCAACTACGCCAACGGCGACATGGTCGGCCACAGCGGCGTGTTCGACGCGGCGGTCAAGGCCGTTGAATGCCTGGACCTGTGCGTCGGCCGGATCGTCGACGCCCTGGAAAAGGTCGGCGGCGAAGCCCTGATCACCGCCGACCACGGCAACGTCGAGCAGATGTCCGACGCCGCCACCGGCCAGGCCCACACCGCCCACACCAGCGAGCCGGTGCCGTTCATCTATGTTGGCAAGCGCAACCTGAAGGTCCGCGAAGGCGGAGTCCTGGCTGACGTGGCGCCGACCATGCTCAAGTTGCTGGGCCTGCCGCAGCCTGCGGAAATGACTGGCACTTCGATACTGGTCTGATATCAAACAGTCCGAATAATGGGCCGGAAACGGCTTTTTATGACGAACGCCTCAAAGCAGTTGGCTTTGAGGCGTTTTTTTTGCAGCGAGGGGCGGGCATACTAGGCCGTCCCTTTCCCTGGTGTCGCCCGCCTCTATGCTTCGCGCCCTGATTACCCTAGCTCTGATCTGCCTGCTCCAACCGGCCTTCGCCGACGAGCGCGCGCAAACCCAACAGCAGTTGGACGCCACGCGTCAGGACATTGCCGAGCTGAAAAAGCTGCTGGGCAAGCTGCAGGAAGAAAAGTCCGGCGTGCAGAAAGACCTGCGCGGCACCGAAACCGAGATGGGCAAGCTGGAAAAGCAGGTCGATGCCCTGCAGAAAGAGCTGAAGAAAAGCGAATCCGAGCTGCAGCGTCTCGATGAGGAGAAAAAAAAACTCCAGAGCGCGCGCATTGAACAGCAACGACTGATCGCCATCCAGGCCCGCGCGGCCTACCAGAACGGCCGTCAGGAGTACCTCAAGCTGCTGCTCAACCAGCAGAACCCGGAAAAATTCGCCCGCACCCTGACCTATTACGACTACCTGAGCCAGGCCCGTCTGGAGCAGCTGAAGAATTTCAACGAGACCCTGCGCCAGCTGGCCAATGTCGAAAAGGAAATCTCCCTGCAGCAAGCCCAGCTGCTGGTGCAGAAAAGCAGCCTCGACACCCAGCGCGAAGAGCTCGACAAGGTCCGCAAGGAACGCCAGGTGGCCCTGGCCAAGCTCAATGACGACGTGAAGGCCCGTGGCGACAAGCTCAAGGCCCGCGAACAGGACCAGGCCGACCTGGGCAAGGTGCTGAAAACCATCGAGGAAACCCTGGCCCGCCAGGCCCGCGAGGCAGAGCAAGCGCGACAGAAAGCGCTGATCGCCCAGCAGGAAGCCGAAAAAAAGCGTTTGCGTGAGGCCCAGGCCAGTGCCGACGACAGCCCGCGCAAGCCGCCCCGAGCGGCGCCCGGCCCCTTGGTTTCCAGCGCAGGCGCCTCCTATGGAGGCCCTTTTGCTTCATCCCGGGGAAAACTTCCATGGCCGGTTGATGGTCGACTGCTGGCGCGCTTCGGCGAAAGCCGCGGCGACGATGCCCGGACCAAGTGGGACGGGGTGATGATCAGCGCCTCGGCCGGCAGCCAGGTGCATGCCGTCCACGGCGGCCGCGTCGTGTTCGCCGACTGGTTGCGCGGCGCCGGCCTGCTGGTGATCCTCGACCATGGCAACGGCTACTTGAGCCTCTACGGACACAACCAGACGCTGCTTAAAGAAGCAGGCGATGTGGTCAAGGCCGGCGAGTCCATCTCCACTGTGGGTAGCAGTGGCGGCCAGGGCGCGCCTGCACTGTACTTCGCTATTCGCCAGCAGGGTCGCCCAAGCGACCCGGCACAATGGTGCCGCGCGCAAGGATAAGCGCGCCATCTCATTCAGGAGTTCGTTCGACATGCTGCATTTGTCCCGCCTCACCTCGCTGGCCCTGACGATCGCTCTGGTGATCGGTGCGCCCCTGGCGTTTGCCGCCGAAACCGCTCAATCGACAGCCGCCACGACCACCAAGGCGCCATTGCCGCTCGAAGAGCTGCGCACCTTCGCCGAGGTCATGGACCGGATCAAGGCCGCCTATGTCGAACCCGTCGACGACAAGACCCTGCTGGAAAACGCCATCAAGGGCATGCTCAGCAACCTCGACCCGCATTCGGCCTACCTGGGCCCTGAAGACTTCGCCGAGCTGCAGGAAAGTACCAGCGGCGAATTCGGCGGCCTGGGCATCGAAGTCGGCGCCGAGGACGGCATCATCAAGGTGGTGTCGCCGATCGACGACACCCCGGCGTCCAAGGCCGGCATCCAGGCCGGCGACCTGATCGTCAAGATCAACGGCCAGCCGACCCGTGGCCAGAGCATGACCGAAGCCGTGGACAAGATGCGCGGCAAGATCGGCCAGAAAATCACCCTGACCCTGGTCCGCGACGGCGGTGCGCCGTTCGACGTGACCCTGGCCCGCGCTACCATCCAGGTGAAGAGCGTGAAGAGCCAGCTGCTGGAGTCGGGCTACGGCTACATCCGCATCACCCAGTTCCAGGTCAAGACCGGCGAGGAAGTGTCCAAGGCCCTGGCCAAGCTGCGCAAGGACAACGGCAAGAAGCTCAACGGCATCATCCTCGACCTGCGCAACAACCCGGGCGGCGTGCTGCAGTCGGCGGTGGAAGTGGTCGACCACTTCATCACCAAGGGCCTGATCGTCTACACCAAGGGCCGCATCGCCAACTCCGAGCTGCGCTTCTCCGCCACTGGCAAGGACGAAAGCGAAGCGGTACCGATGGTGGTGCTGATCAACGGTGGCAGCGCCTCGGCTTCGGAGATCGTCGCCGGCGCCCTGCAGGACCAGAAACGCGCGGTGCTGATGGGCACCACCAGCTTCGGCAAGGGCTCGGTGCAAACCGTGCTGCCGCTGAACAACGACCGTGCGCTGAAGATCACCACCGCGCTGTACTTCACCCCGAACGGCCGCTCGATCCAGGCCCAGGGCATCGTGCCGGACATCGAGGTGCGCCGCGCCAAGATCACCAACGAGGCGCAGGACAACGAGTACTTCAAGGAAGCCGACCTGCAAGGTCACCTGGGCAATGGCAACGGCGGCGCCGACAAGCCGACCGCTTCCGGCAGCAAGCCCAAGCCGATGCCGCAGGACGACGACTACCAGCTGGCCCAGGCCCTCAGCCTGCTCAAGGGCTTGAGCATCACCCGCAGCAAGTGATGGAACCCATCGCGAGCAAGCCCGCCGCCTCCTCTGTAGGAGCGAAGCTTGCTCGCGATGGCGTCATCATGATCGCCACACCCCGCCAAGGCCTTACCCGAACCTTATGCTTCAAATCCTGACCAACCAACGCCAACCCCACCCACGGTTGTCGTGGAGGCTCATGATCGGGCTTCTGTGCCTTCTCGCCTTCACCTCGACCCAGGCCGCCGAGCCCGCTGCGCGCAAGGCCTACCTGAGCCTGATCATCGACGATCTCGGGCAGAACCTGCCCCGCGATCGCCGCGTACTCGCCCTGCCCGGCCCGGTGACCACGGCGATCATGCCCGACACGCCCCACGCCGCCGAATTCGCCCGCGAAGCCCATCGCGCCGGCAAGATCGTCATCCTGCACATGCCCATGGATCCGGCCACCGGCCCCTTCGCCTGGCACCCCGAGCTGCCCATCGAAGAGCTGGAAAGACGCCTCAATGCCGCCTTCAAGGCCGTGCCCTACACCAGCGGCATCAACAACCACATGGGCAGCCGCATGACCTCCCAGCCCCAGGCCATGGCCTGGCTGATGGCCGAGTTGCAGCGCCGCCACAAGTTCTTTGTCGACAGCCGCACCAGCGCCAAGACCGTGGCCGCCGCCGAAGCGCAGAAGATCGGCCTGGCCAGTGTGTCCCGCGATGTGTTCCTCGACGACGAACGCACCGAAGCCGCCATCGGCCACCAGTTGCAGACCGCGATCGACCTGGCGCGCAAGCAGGGTTCGGCGGTGATGATCGGCCATCCCTACCCGCAGACCCTGGCCGTGCTCGAACGCGAACTGCCCAGGCTCAAGGCCCAGGGCATCGACTGGATCGATATCGAGTTGATGATCAGCGTGCGCAGCAACAGGGCGATGTCCGGGCACGGCAAGGATGGGGTTTACCGCTGAGGATTGGCGGCGGACGTTCGAATGCATCGCGGGCAAGCCTCGCTCCTACAGGAGCCGTGCCAGACGCAATTACCGCAAACGACCTGAATCCGTAGGAGCGAGGCTTGCCCGCGATATTCAGCTGCGTCTGCCTACAGGTAGCGGCCCATGATCTCTTCCACCACGCCTTCCTCGCGCAGCTGATCCAGCGCGGCCTGCAGCCGGGCGACGGTCTCGTCCGGCACTTCTTTGTTCAGCGCCAGGTACAGCTGGGCGCTGTGGAAGCGCAGCACGGTCTTGAGCCCGGTCACGCCTTCCTGCCTGGCCAGGTAACGCCCGGCGGGGTCGCCGGTGGCCCATAGATCGATCTGGCCGCCGACCAGCTTCCTGGCGTTGTCCTGGTCCTTCAGCACCACCTGCGGCTTGAGCCCTTGCTTGGCCAGGGTCTCGGCGATGGCGTCGCCCTTGTAGGCGCCGATCCGGTATTTGCGCGCCTGCTCCAGGGATTGCAGGGCGATCTTGCTGTCGTCCCGGGCCAGCAGGATCCAGTCATCCGGGCCGATGGGGCCGACCCATTTGAACAGCGGCTCCCGGTCCGGCAGCCGCGCCGTGACAAACACGCCATACCCCGGCTGCTCCAGGGCGAGCTTGTAGATGCGCTCCCAGGGAAAGCGCAGGGTCAGGCTGTAGTTGATCCCGGCGCGCTTGAACATTTCGCGGACGATATCCACGGCGATGCCGTTGATATTCTCGCCCTGGGCGAAGTTCTTGCCGTTCCTGGCCATGTTGTAGGGGGGGAAGTTTTCCGTCAGCAGCACCAGGGAGGTGTCCGGCGTTTGCGCTGCGCGAGCGCTTGCGGCGAAGAGAACCGAAGCGCTGGCAAGAACAAGAAGAAGACGTTTGAACATGACGGGCTACCGGAATCCATGGCGTGCTCCAGAGTGCCGCGAGCCCGCCATGCTGTCCAGTGGCTATCTTACGACGATACCGCGGTGTGCCATGTAGGCCTTGGCCTCGGGCACGGTGTACTCGCCGAAGTGGAAGATGCTCGCCGCCAGCACCGCGCTGGCGTGGCCTTCGAGGATGCCGTCGGCCAAGTGTTGCAGGTTGCCGACACCGCCCGAGGCGATCACCGGAATGCCCAGGGCGTCGCTGATGGCGCGGGTCACACCCAGGTCGAAGCCGTTCTTCATGCCGTCCTGGTCCATGCTCGTCAGCAGGATTTCGCCGGCGCCCAGGCCTTCCATCTTCTTCGCCCACTCCACCGCGTCCAGCCCGGTAGGCTTACGCCCGCCGTGGGTGAAGATCTCCCAGCGCGGGGTTTCGCCCGGCCCGGACACCTTCTTAGCATCGATGGCGACGACGATGCACTGCGAGCCGAAATGCTGCGCCGCTTCGCCGACGAACTCGGGGTTGAACACCGCCGCGGTGTTGATCGAGACCTTGTCCGCACCGGCGTTGAGCAGGTTGCGGATGTCCTGCACGGTACGCACGCCACCGCCGACGGTCAGCGGGATGAACACCTGGCTGGCCATGCGTTCGACGGTATGCAGCGTGGTGTCACGGCCATCGACGCTGGCAGTGATGTCGAGAAAGGTAATCTCGTCCGCGCCCTGCTCATCGTAGCGACGGGCGATTTCCACCGGGTCGCCGGCGTCACGGATGTTCTCGAACTTGACGCCCTTGACCACCCGGCCGTTGTCGACATCGAGGCAGGGAATTATGCGTTTGGCTAAAGCCATGGTTAATCCTCGAGTTGCAAGCTTCAAGCTTCAAGCTGCAAGAAAGAGCGGATCGCGTTCACGCTCTTAACTTGCAGCTTACAGCTTACGACTTGGAGCTGGCCGCGTAGCCATCACAAAAGGCCTGAGCCTCAGCCACATCCAGAGTGCCCTCATAAATCGCGCGGCCAGTGATGGCGCCGATGATCCCCGGCGCCTTGGCGTCCAGCAGGGCCTTGATGTCGCCCAGATTGTGAATACCGCCGGAAGCGATCACCGGGATTTTGGTGGCCGCGGCCAGGGCAGCGGTGAAGGGTACGTTGCAGCCCTGCATCATGCCGTCTTTGGCGATGTCGGTATAAACGATGGCGGACACGCCGTCGGCTTCGAAGCGCTTGGCCAGGTCGATGACCTGCACGCTGCTGACCTCGGCCCAGCCGTCGGTGGCGACGAAGCCGTCCTTGGCGTCCAGGCCGACGATCACCTTGCCCGGGAAGGCGCGGCAGGCTTCGGCGACGAACTCCGGCTCCTTCACCGCCTTGGTGCCGATGATCACGTAGCTCACGCCGGCCTTGACGTAGTGCTCGATGGTTTCCAGCGAGCGGATGCCGCCACCGATCTGGATCGGCAGGTTCGGGTAGCGCTTGGCGATGGCGGTGACCACTTCACCGTTGACCGGCTGGCCTTCGAAGGCGCCGTTCAGGTCGACCAGATGCAGACGGCGGCAGCCGCCCTCCACCCACTTGGCAGCCATGCTCACCGGGTCATCGGAGAACACCGTGGAATCTTCCATGCGGCCCTGGCGCAGACGTACACAGGCACCGTCTTTGAGATCGATAGCGGGGATAATCAGCATGCTTTTTCCTTCGTAAAAAGAGCTGCAAGCTGCAAGCCACAAGCTGCCAGCATGCGTGTGTATGTTTCTCTCTTACAGCTTGAAGCTCGAAGCTTTCAGCTGCTTTTCTCGAGCGCCCACAGGTCGCTTTCGATGCTTTCGAACCGCTCTTTGAGCTGGGTCTGCACATCGAAAATCGCCCTGTTGTAATAGTGCGGAGCAATTTCACGGGTAAACAGTTCAAGAATCTCGGCTGCCTCGAACGAGCCCAGGTCGAGCTCGAAGCGATCTTCCATGAAGCGCTGGATCTTGTGATTGGCCTCACTCTCCTGCTCGGGGGTGAGGGTCAGGATCGGCGCTTTAGCCTTCTTGACCGCCATTTACCAGCGACCGTCCCACGCTGCGAAGTTCTGCAGCAATTGCAGGCCATGGGTATGGCTTTTCTCCGGGTGGAACTGCACGGCGAAACGCGAACCTTCGGCCAGCGCCGCGGCGAAATCAACGCCGTAGTGACCGCTACCGACCACCTGCCGCGCGTTGCCGGCGGCGATGTAGTAGCTGTGCACAAAGTAGAAGCGCGCCAGGTCCGGGATGTTGTGCCACAGCGGGTGGCTCACCGCCTGTTTCACTTCGTTCCAGCCCATGTGCGGGACTTTCAGGTGTTCGCCGTCTTCATGCAGGTCTTTGCCGAAGAACTTCACCTGGCCGGGGAACAGGCCGATGCAGTCGACGCCGTCGTTCTCTTCGCTGTGGTCGAGCAAGGCTTGCATGCCCACGCAGATGCCGAGGAACGGACGGTCCTGGCTGACTTCACGTACCAGCGCGTCGAAGCCCAAGCGACGGATCTCCGCCATGCAGTCGCGAATCGCGCCGACGCCGGGGAATACCACCCGGTCGGCTTCGCGAATCACATTGGCATCGCTGGTGATCAGCACCTTGCCGGCGCCGACGTGCTCGAGGGCCTTGGCCACCGAGTGCAGGTTGCCCATGCCGTAATCGATAACCGCGACCGTCTGCATTACAGCACGCCCTTGGTCGAAGGCATCTGCCCGGCCATGCGGTCATCCAGCTCCACGGCCATGCGCAGCGCGCGGCCGAAAGCCTTGAACACGGTTTCGATCTGGTGGTGGGTGTTGTGCCCACGCAGGTTGTCGATGTGCAGGGTGACGTTGGCGTGGTTGACGAAGCCCTGGAAGAATTCCTGGAACAGGTCGACATCGAAGCCGCCCACGGTGGCGCGGGTATAAGGCACATGCATCTGCAGGCCAGGACGGCCGGAGAAGTCGATCACCACGCGCGACAGCGCTTCATCGAGCGGCACGTAGGCGTGGCCGTAGCGACGGATGCCCTTCTTGTCGCCGATGGCTTTGGTGAAGGCCTGACCCAGGGTGATACCGACGTCTTCCACGGTGTGGTGGTCGTCGATATGCAGGTCGCCTTTGCTTTCGATATCCAGGTCGATCAGCCCGTGACGGGCGATCTGGTCCAGCATGTGCTCAAGGAAGGGAACCCCGATATCGAATCGGGCCTTTCCGGTGCCATCCAGGTTGATCGAGGCTTTGATCTGGGTTTCCAGAGTGTCGCGCTCGACGGACGCCTTACGTTCGGCCATCACCAGCTCCGCAAAATCATTGGGCGAAAAAGGCGATCATTATAGGCCGGACGGCGGCTAAACAGGAACACGCAGGACAAGATCCTGACGGGCGCAACCCAATAAAGCCGGGGCTGTACCTGTCATGACAAGCAATATGCAACCTGTAGCCACTGCCACAGGCTGCGATCGGCCGGAATTGGCCGTGGCGATCCTGAAATCGCTGAAGGTCCTGCGGACCTTATCGCAGCCTTCGGCAGCGGCTACATCCTTGCCAGCGATGCCTTAGTGGAACAACACCGCGGTCTTCTGCAGGGTGACCCATACGCCCCACGCCAGCGGAATGCCCACCACCAGCCAGGCGGCGACCGCCAGCGGCACGCTGCCGGACGAGGCTTTCCACTCCAGCACCGTGCTGCTGTCCGCGCCCTTGTCATGGCCCAGCGCCTGTTCGGCGGCCAGCTCGGCGTCGGTCATGAAGTACTTGTCGGCCACCGGACGCACCAGCAGGTTGCACAGGAAGCCCAGCACCAGCAGGCCGGCGAGGATGTACAGGGTGATGTCGTAGGCCGCGGCGCGCTCGACGCCGATGCTCAACTGATACTCACGCAGGTAGTTCACCAGCACCGGGCCAAGCACGCCTGCCGCCGCCCAGGCGGTGAGCAGACGACCGTGGATCGCGCCCACCATCTGGGTGCCGAACAGGTCCGCCAGGTAGGCCGGAACCGTGGCGAAACCGCCGCCGTACATCGACAGGATGATGCAGAACGCCGCCACGAACAGCGCGACGTTGCCCAGATGCCCCAGGTTCGGGATCAGCGCATACAGGGCAAAGCCCAAGGCGAAGAACACGAAGTAAGTGTTCTTGCGGCCCAGGTAGTCGGAGAACGAGGCCCAGAAGAAACGACCACCGATATTGAACAGGCTCAGCAGGCCGGTGAAGCCGGCGGCGATCGCCGCGATCGACGCCAGCTGCGAAGCATCCAGCTGACCGAAGGCCAGCTCGTTGCCCAGCAGCTTGCCGGCGAAGACTTCCTGCAATAGCGGCGAAGCCATGCCGAGGATGCCGATACCGGCGGAAACGTTCAGGCACAGCACCAGCCATACCAGGCGGAACTGCGGGGTTTTCCAGGCCACGTTCACATGCACGTGACGGTGGGTGATCATCGCGTTCGCGGCTTTTTTCGCCGGCGGAGTCCAGCCCTCGGGCTTCCAGCCGGTCGGCGGCACGCGGTACGACAGCGCGCCACCGATCATGAACACGAAGTAGATCGCCGCCATCACCAGGAAGCTCTGCCAGACGCCAACACCGGTTGGCGAAGCGAAGTGACTCATCAGTGCCGCCGCCAGCGGCGCACCGACCATCGCGCCACCGCCGAAGCCCATGATCGCCATGCCGGTGGCCATGCCGCGCTTGTCCGGGAACCACTTGATCAGGGTCGACACCGGCGAGATGTAGCCCAGGCCCAGGCCGATACCGCCGATCACGCCGGAGCCGAGCCACATCAGCCAGATCTGGTGGGTATAGATACCCAGCGCCGAAATCAGCAGGCCGCCGCACCAGCACAGCGCCGACACCACACCGGCCTTGCGCGGGCCGGCGTGTTCCAGCCAGCCGCCCCAGACCGCCGCGGAGCAGCCGAGGAAGATGAAGAACAGGGTGTAGATCCAGCCGAGCATCGAGATCGGCCAGTCACACTGGGACGAAAAGACCTGAGCGATAAAGCTCATGTCCGGGGCACAGGCCACCGGAGCGGTAACGCCCAGGGCCTTGGACAGCGGCAACCAGAACACCGAGAAGCCGTAGGCCATGCCGATGCACAGGTGGATGGCCAGAGCGGCCGGTGGAACCAGCCAACGGTTGAAACCGGGCTTGGCGATGATGCGTTCTTTGGACAAGAACGCCGGCTGGGCGGCAATGACGCCCGCCTCGGTGCTAGTGCTCATGAGTGTTTCCCCCAATTATTGGAATTATTCGCCGGCCACTCTCCACCCACGACCTTTGCACGCAGACGTGGCCGTTTTATCGAGTGAAGCTCCATAGAGTGCGACTTTTGGTCGCAGAAGGGCAGATGAACTGCGAGAGATTACCATTTGCTCGTGACAGAAAAAGCAAACTGCCATCACCTTTTCCGCATCATCTGCTCCGCAACACGGCAATAACGCTTCTGTAGGAGCCAGGCTTGCCGGCGATGGGCGTTATGCGGTGTGTCAGGCAGAACGCTTCGCGGGCAAGCCTCGCTCCTACAGAAGCCTGCACGATGCCTGCCCCTCGCCAGCCCGCGCGCTGCTGTCGATAATGGCCAGCCATTCCTTCGCCCTGCACAGGATCCCCCATGCCCATCGTTGTCGAGTCGCTGAAACAAGCCAGCTATCAGGATCAGCAGGACCTGCAGAAGATCTACCGCGATGCCCCGCCCTGGCTGTTCGCGCCGCAGCGCGATGACCAGGAGCTGATCGAAACCGCCCTGGGCGACGGCAGCCTGATCGCCGGGCGCTTCAACGACCGCCTGCTGGGCGCCGCCCGCCTGCAACGGCACCCAGGCGTCTGGCACCTGTCCCAGTTGTGCGTGCGCAAGATCACCCGGCGCCGTGGCGTGGCCGAGCGACTGGTGAGCGAAGCACAGAAAATGGCCGCCCGGCATGACGCCGCCTTGCACCTGCTGGCCCCCGCTGGGCATCTCGAAGCCCAGGCGCTGGCGGCCAAGCTGCAGATACCGCTGGATGTGCTGCAAAGCGATCAGTGACCAGTGGCCAGGCCCGGGGCGTTATACTCCCTGGCTAAATTCGAATTCGACACTACAAGGACTCGCCCATGAAAGCGTTCGGCAAAATCCTGGGTCTGGTACTTCTCGGGCTGTTACTGATCATCGTGGCTCTCGGCTTCGCCCTGACTCACCTGTTTGATCCCAACGACTACAAAGAAGAAATTCGCCAGATAGCCCGCGACAAGGCCCACATCGAGCTGACGCTCAATGGCGATATCGGCTGGAGCCTGTTCCCCTGGCTCGGCCTCGAACTGCATGAAGCCGGCGTCGCCACCCTGGCCAACCCGACCCAGCCGTTCGCCGACCTGCAGATGCTCGGTCTGTCGGTCCGCGTGCTGCCGCTGCTGCGCCGCGAAGTGCAGATGAGCGATGTGCGTGTCGAAGGCCTGAACCTGCGCCTGACCCGCGACAAGGACGGGCACGGCAACTGGGAAGACATCGGCAAGATCGCCCCCGCCGACAAGCAGGCCGCGACCCCGGCCACCAGCACCGGCGACACCAGCACCGGCGACACCACCGCCGCGACCCCGGCCAGCCCGGAAAAACCGGCGCAGCCGATCCGCCTGGATATCGACAGCCTGACCGTGAACAACGCCCGGGTGGAATACAACGACGAACAGAGCGGCAAGCAGTTCACCGCCGAAAGCATCCAGCTGAGCACCGGCCCGATCCACGAAGCGACCAATACCCCGGTCAAGCTCACCGCCTTCCTCGCCAGCACCCAGCCGGCCGTGCGCGTACGCACCGAGTTGAAGGGCGAGCTGCGCTTCGACCGCGTGCTCAAGCGCTATCAGTTCGAAGACATGAAGCTGTCCGGCGAAGCCGCCGGCGATCCGCTGCAAGGCAAGACCCTGACCTTCGCCGCCCAGGGCCAGCTGCTGCTGGACCAGGCCGCCAACGTCGCCGAATGGAACAGCCTGAAGCTCTCGCTCAACCAGCTGCGCGCCATCGGCGAGCTCAAGGTCCACGACCTGGACAAGACCCCGCAGCTCAACGGCGGTATCTCCATCGCCCAGTTCGACCTGGCCAAGTTCGTCGACAGCGTCGGCCAGACCCTGCCGGCCATGGCCGAAGGCAGCCTGAGCAAGGTCGAGCTGGTCAGCCGCCTGTCCGCCACGCCGAACAGCATCGCCCTGGAAAACATCAACCTGAAACTCGACGACAGCAGCTTCAGCGGCCGCCTGGCGGTCGAAGACCTGGCCAAGCAATCGCTGCGCGCCCAGCTCAAGGCCGACACCTTCGACGTCGACCGCTACCTGCCGCCGAAGTCCGCCGAGGCCAACAGCGCCGCGGTGGCGCGCAAGGCCGAAGTGCAGAGCAGCGAAGCCAGCGCCGTCGCCGGGGCCGGCAACTCGCCGCTGCCGGACGCGCCAACCAAGGGCGCCTGGAGCACCGAGCGCCTGCTGCCGGTGGAACGCCTGAGCAAGCTGGATGTGGACGCCGACCTGAGCTTCGGCCAGCTGACCCTGGACAAGCTGCCGATCCAGAACGCCACGCTCAAAGCCAACAGCCAGGGCGGCCTGCTGACACTCGAAGGCCTGCGCGGCGAGCTGTACAACGGCAGCTTCGAAGCCAACGGCAACCTCGACGTGCGTCAGCCGACTCCACAGCTGAGCCTGCAGACCAGGATCAACCGGGTACCGGTGGAGCGCATCCTGGAAAGCCAGGGGCAGACCCCACCGGTCAAGGGCCTGGTGACCCTCGACAGCAACCTGACCAGCAGCGGCAACAGCCAGAAGGCGCTGGTCGACAGCCTCAACGGCAACGCCAGCTTCGTCGTCAACAACGGCGTGCTGCTCAATGCCAACCTTGAACAGCAAGTGTGCCAGGGCATCGCCACGCTAAACCGCAAGGCCCTGAGCAGCGAGCCACGGGGCAAGGACACACCGTTCCAGGAACTCAAGGGCAACCTGACCCTGCGTAACGGCGTGGCCAGCAACCCGGACCTGAAAGTGCGCATCCCGGGCATGAGCGTCAAAGGCAATGGCGACATCGACCTGCGCGTACTGGGCATGGATTATCGCGTCGGCATCATCGTCGAAGGCGACAAGAGCGACATGCCGGACCCGGCCTGCCAGGTCGGCGAACGTTTTGTCGGCATCGAACTGCCGCTGCGCTGCCGCGGCCCGCTGGAACTGGGCGCCAAGGCCTGTCGCCTGGACCGCGACGGCCTGGGCCAGGTCGCAGCCAAGCTGGCCGGCGATCGCATCAGCGAAAAGCTCGATGAAAAACTCGGCGACAAGGTCAGCCCGGAACTGAAAAACGCACTCAAAGGGCTGTTCAAACGATGAGGGCCGAGCAGTTCGCACCGGCGGTACTGGACTGGTACGACCGCCATGGCCGCCATGACCTGCCCTGGCAGCAGGAGATCAACCCGTACCGGGTCTGGGTCTCGGAAATCATGTTGCAGCAGACCCAGGTCAGCACCGTGCTCAACTACTTCGACCGGTTCATGGCCTCGCTGCCGACGATCCAGGCCCTGGCCGCCGCGCCGGAAGACGAAGTGCTGCACCTGTGGACCGGCCTGGGTTACTACACCCGCGCGCGCAACCTGCAAAAGACCGCGAAGATCGTGGTCGCCGAGTACGGCGGCGAGTTTCCCCGCGACGTGGAAAAACTCACCGAGCTGCCGGGCATCGGCCTGTCCACCGCTGGCGCCATCGCCAGCATCAGCATGGGCCTGCGCGCGCCGATCCTCGACGGCAACGTCAAGCGGGTGCTGGCGCGCTTTACTGCGCAGGAAGGCTATCCCGGCGAACCCAAGGTGGCCAAGCAGCTGTGGGCCGCGGCCGAGCGCTTCACCCCGCAGACCCGGGTGAACCACTACACCCAGGCGATGATGGACCTGGGCGCCACCCTCTGCACCCGAAGTAAACCCAGTTGCCTGCTGTGCCCCCTGGAAAGAGGCTGCGAAGCGCACATGCTGGGCCTGGAAACCCGCTACCCGATCCCCAAGCCACGCAAGGCCGTCCCGCAGAAACGCACGCTGATGCCGATGCTGGCCAACCACGAAGGCGCCATCCTGCTGTACCGCCGGCCCTCCAGCGGCCTGTGGGGCGGTTTGTGGAGCCTGCCAGAGCTGGACGACCTGGCGGACCTGGAACACCTGGCTTCGCAGCACTCGCTGGAGCTGGGCAAACAACAGGAAATGCCCGGGCTGGTGCACACCTTCAGTCACTTCCAGCTGGCCATCGAGCCCTGGCTGGTGCAGGTCCAGGCATCCGCCCATCACGTGGCCGAGGCCGACTGGCTCTGGTATAACCTCGCCACCCCGCCGCGTCTGGGCCTTGCCGCCCCGGTGAAAAAACTGCTCAAACGCGCGGCCGACGTATTGAACGCAGGAGAGTTGCAATGACCCGCACCGTGATGTGCCGCAAGTACAAAGAACAATTGCCGGGCCTGGAGCGTCCTCCGTACCCGGGCGCCAAGGGCCAGGAAATTTTCGAGCACGTGTCCGCCAAGGCCTGGGCCGACTGGCAGAAACACCAGACCCTGCTGATCAACGAAAAACGCCTGAACATGATGAACGCCGAAGACCGCAAATACCTGCAGGGCGAGATGGACAAGTTCTTCTCCGGCGAGGAATACGCCAAGGCCGACGGCTACGTGCCGCCGTCCGAGTAATTGCCCGCAAATCGGGGTGGGAACGTAAGCGGCGGTAATAATTAAACTTTTTTTCAAAACTTGCTTGACGCCCCCCCGAAAAACCCGTTTAATGCGCCCCGTTGCCCAGATAGCTCAGTCGGTAGAGCAGGGGATTGAAAATCCCCGTGTCGGCGGTTCGATTCCGTCTCTGGGCACCACTAATACCGAAACCCCTGAATCGCAAGATTCAGGGGTTTTTTATTGCCTGCGATTAACTGGCACTTATCTGCGCCCCTCCTCCTCGCTCAATAACCTTCATTCCAATGCAGGTTGAGGTCGCGAATGCCCGCTGCCTTCATATCCACCGTGTTGCGCTCGGTACGCCCGCCACGGGTGGCGACAACCTGGTACTTGCCGGCCGGCAGTTGCACAAAGACGATCGGACCCACCTGATTCAGGGTCAGGACCGATTGCCCTTGCGGATTCTGGATCGCCAGGTCGACATCCGAGGTGTATTTGTTTTCCGGGCCGACGGAAAAGGTCATGTGCAGGTTGTACCCCTTGGTCTGCAAGAGCGCCCGCGACTCATCCAGGCCGATACCGCCGGACAGATAGGTAATGCCGTTCTGCTGTTGAGGCTCCAGCTGCACGCCCGCCGGGTCGATGGGTTCGTTGCTGGGGGTGGCGGACTGTACGCTGAACGGCGCGAGGGACAGGAACGCCGCGAGAACGCCTGTTACGACACACGAAAAAAAGGATTTCATGATGAGCACTCCCGGTTCGTCTCGAACCACTGAATGGGATGCCACCGCCAAGAGTCCGGCCCCAGCGCGGTAGCGTCCGGGTCTCCCCTTTCCTCTCGAATGGCTCAGCCTCGTTTCAGCAAGCGATGCTCGAATGAAAAGCCCGTCAGGCGGCTTGCCCGCAGGCCTTGTTAGTCAGTGTACGCCCCGATTTAGGGCCGTTTAGATCGATTCGGTGTGAGGCTTTTAACCAAAAGTACCTAGCAGCGATGCCGATTCCGCCGGTTGCCAGGGCGCGGACCAGGCGGTTATTAATGCTTGCACCCAAAAAGAGCCGACACGCCTTTTCGCCCGCAAAGGAATACGCGCCGATGACCGTGCAATCCCCGCCTTCGTCCCTGCACCCGGCCAGCACCACCAGCAGCCCCGGCACGGCCTTCCGCGAACCCGCCGCCGACGGCTTCATGCTGGGCGGCTTCACCTGGCGCCATGCCGAACCGGACCCGGCACGCCCGGTGGTGATCATCAATGCGGCCACTTCCGTGCGCTGCCGGCACTACTCGCGGTTCGCCGATTACCTGTTCAGCCATGGCTTCGACGTCATCACCTACGACTACCGTGGCATCGGCGAGTCGCGGCCGGCCTCGATGCGCAAGTTGAAGGCATCCTGGTCGGACTGGGGCAGCCTGGACTTCGAAGCCATGCTGCAACGCGCACAGCGGGAATTCCCCGGCCAGCCCATCGATGTGGTCGGGCACAGCTTCGGCGGTTGCGCGGCGGGACTGGGGGCGTCCGGGCAGTTGATCCGCCGCGTGGTGACCGTGGGCGCGCAGTTCGCCTACTGGCGCGATTACGCCCCGGAAAGCCGCTGGCGCATGCTGGGCAAATGGCATGTCGTGATGCCGCTGCTGACGGCGATTTATGGCTATTTTCCCGGCAAGCGCCTGGGCTGGCTGGAGGACACCCCCGCCGGCGTGGTGCGCGACTGGGCCACGCCCACCGCACACTATCAACGCCGACCCAGCGGGCGCCATCTGGCGCGCCGGGACCCGGCGCTGCCCTTCGCCCGGGTCAAGGCGCAGCTGCTGGCCATCAGCATCAGCGACGACCCTTACGGCACCGTGCCGGCCATCGAGCGCCTGCTGGACTATTTCACGGCCAGCCAACGCCGCCATTGGCGCATCGAGCCCCGGGACATCGGTGAGCAGGAAGTCGGGCACTTCGCGTTTTTCCGCAGCCATTACCAGGACCGCCTGTGGCCGATCGCCCTGGCCTGGCTGCAACATGCGGCGCTGCCCATGGATGCGCCGGGACGCCTGATCAGCGGTAGCCGTTGAGCGTGCCAGGCGGCGCATTTACTGGCATCCTCTGCCGCCTCAAAGCCAGGCCGGACGCAGTATCGATGCCCGGCCCTCCTATTTGCGCAAAAGGTACGACGCCCATGGCATCTGCGAACAAGCAACACAAAAGAGCCCAGCGGGCGAAAACCAAGGCCAAGCAGAACCGCACCCAGCGCAACGCCACCCCGGTGGAGCTGGACCCGAATGATGACCGCATCGACTTTGAATCGGTGGACCTGACCGAACTGTTCAAGAAGATGATCGACGCCGAGAAGACCAGCCAGCAGGCGATGTGCGCGGCGTTCCTGGAAGACCCGCTGCTGGAGATCGTCTACGAGCAGGAAGGCGAGGAAGGTGCCATGGACTTTATCCTTGCCGCCCTGATCGAGTACCGCCAGTGGTCCACCGAAACCGACGAAGCCGGCGCCCTGGCCTGGATCGAAAGCCCGGAATTCCAGGCCGCTTACCTGGCCGCCTCGGAAGCGCTGATGCAGAAATAAGGCTCAACACCATCTGTAGCCGCTGCATGACCCTCACTGCTGCGTCGAATGTTCAATCGTCATCGCGGGCAAGCCTCGCTCCTACAGATGGAGGTGATCCGTAGGAGCGAGGCTTGCCCGCGAAAGCGTCGGTACAGACCATAAAAAAGGCCGCTGTCATCGCTGACAGCGGCCTTTTTGCTTAGCGGGAAAGACTCAGGCGCGGCTCAATACACCGGCTGCCTGCTTCTCCAGCTTGCGTCGACGGGCCACCAGCAGGCCCGCCGCGATCACGATGATGCTCAGCAGGCCGGTGGCGATGATTTCCATGCGGTGCCCTTCCTGGAACAACATGATGGTCAGCACCCCGACGATGAACACGATCACCGCGTAGGTCAGGCCCGGGAACAGCCACATGCGGTAGGCGATCTTCTCGCCGGCCGCGGTGCGTTTCTGGCGCATGCGCAGTTGCGATACCGCGATCACCAGGTACACCAGCAAGGCGATGGCGCCGGAGCTGGCCAGCAGGAAATTGAACACCGCGGCTGGTGCTACATAGTTAGCGAATACCGCGAGGAAAGCCGCGGCGGTAGACAGGATCACCGCCCAGTAAGGCGTGCCACTGCTGTTGGTACGCTTGGAAGCGGCCGGGGCGTCGCCACGCTTGCCCAGGGAGAACAGCATGCGCGAGGCGGTGTAGAGCGCCGAGTTCAGGCAACTGGTCACCGCCACCAGCACCACCAGGTCGACGATCAGCTTGGCGTTGGGGATGCCCATGCGATCGAGCACGGTCTGGTAGGAACCGACCTGGGCCAGGCTCGGGTCATTCCATGGCACCAGCGACACGACGATAAAGATCGACACCAGGTAGAACAGGCCGATCCGCCAGATCACCGAGTTGGTGGCCTTGCTGATCTGCTGGCCCGGGTTCTTCGACTCGGCGGCGGCGATGGTGACGATCTCGGTGCCCATGAACGAGAACATGGTGGTCAGCATGGCGGCGAGTACCGCGCCCATGCCGTTGGGCAAAAAGCCCTGGGTATCGAACAGGTGCGAGACGCCGCTGACATTGCTGGTCGGCAGCAGGCCGAAGATCGCCAGCAAGCCGAGCACCACGAAGCCGATGATCGCCACGACCTTGATCAGGGCGAACCAGAACTCGAACTCACCGTAGTTCTTCACGCTGAACAGGTTGGTCGCGGTCAGCAGCAAGGTGATCACCAGGGTGAACGCCCAGATCGCGATATCGGGAAACCAGGCATGCAGGATGGTCGCGGCGGCGTTGGCCTCCAGCGGAATCACCAGCACCCAGAACCACCAGTACAGCCAGCCGATGGTGAAACCGGCCCAGTGGCCGATGGCACGGTCGGCATAAGTCGAGAAGGAACCCGTGTCTGGCGAGGCGACGGCCATTTCGGCCAGCATGCGCATCACCAGCACCACCAGGGTGCCCGCGGCCGCATAGGCCAGCAGCACGGCAGGGCCGGCTTCGGCGATGGCGTGGCCGGAACCGACGAACAGCCCGGCGCCGATTACCCCGGCGATCGACAGCATGGTCACATGCCGCGGTTTGAGCCCCTGTTCGAGGTCATTGGAGGTCTGCGTACTGCTCATTGAAACTACCTTTGCGAAGAAAGCGAAAGCGTCCACCCGGTCTGGATGTTCTTTCTCGTAAAAAGAATCCAACAGGGCGTTCTTTATTTCTTACGCAAGATTTGCGCCAAAATGTTACAGGCTCCCAGCCGGCGCGGCCTGCGAAGGCGACCGGCGGGTGAGCGTAAGTCCTTGAGATTAATGGCCTTGCGCCAGAACGTTACCGCACCACCCATTTGTAGAACGAACCAGTGCACCAGAAACACACACAAAAAGTGTGCGACGCACAAATAGAGGGCGGATACGCAACCTTTGGCCGTTTTACCCTTCCAACACCCGGCCAAAGCTGGCACCATCGCGCCTTTTTTTACGCGACACCCGCTGGGAACAGGGTTCAAACGGGCGTTCGGTTGTTGATGGGGCGACAGTCTGCTGTGCCGATGCGACAACCTGTCACACGCCGTCTGCTTACACCCTGAAGCGCTGTTGGCTGTCATTCGAACGCTATGCTAGGTTGGCGCCTCGCCAGGAAAGCCGCTACCAGCAGGAGCGCAATGAACTCATGAGGACCGCACATGGCTGAGGCCACGCCCGCGCTTGAAATCCGCAACTTGCACAAACGCTACGGCTCGCTGGAGGTACTCAAGGGTGTCTCGCTGACCGCACGCGACGGCGATGTGATCTCTATCCTGGGTTCCTCCGGTTCCGGCAAGTCCACCTTCCTGCGTTGCATCAACCTCCTGGAAAACCCGCACCAGGGCCAGATCCTGGTGGCCGGTGAAGAACTCAAGCTCAAGGCCGCCAAGAACGGCGAACTGGTCGCCGCCGACGGCAAGCAGATCAACCGCCTGCGCAGCGAAATCGGCTTCGTGTTCCAGAACTTCAACCTCTGGCCGCACATGAGCGTGCTCGACAACATCATCGAGGCCCCGCGCCGGGTGCTCGGCCAGAGCAAGGCCGAAGCCATCGAAGTGGCCGAAGCGCTGCTGGCCAAGGTCGGCATCGCCGACAAGCGCCACGCCTACCCGGCCCAGCTCTCCGGCGGCCAGCAGCAACGCGCCGCCATCGCCCGCACCCTGGCGATGCAGCCCAAAGTCATCCTGTTCGACGAGCCGACCTCGGCACTGGACCCGGAAATGGTCCAGGAAGTGCTCAACGTGATCCGCGCCCTGGCCGAAGAAGGCCGGACCATGCTGCTGGTCACCCACGAAATGAGCTTTGCCCGTCAGGTCTCCAGTGAAGTGGTGTTCCTGCACCAGGGCCTGGTGGAAGAGCAAGGATCGCCACAGCAGGTGTTCGAGAACCCGCTTTCGGCGCGCTGCAAACAATTCATGTCCAGCAACCGCTAACGGAGCAACACGCATGCAGAGCTATAAGAAATTCCTCCTGGCCGCTGCCGCCACTCTGGTGTTCTCGGCCAATGCGATGGCCGCCGACAAACTGAAGATGGGCATCGAAGCGGCCTACCCGCCGTTCAACAACAAGGATGCCAGCGGCCAGGTCGTCGGCTTCGACAAAGACATCGGCGATGCCCTGTGCGCCAAGATGAAGGTCGAGTGCGAAGTGGTCACCTCCGACTGGGACGGCATCATCCCGGCCCTGAACGCCAAGAAGTTCGACTTCCTGATCTCCTCGATGTCGATCACCGACGAGCGCAAGCAGGCGGTGGACTTCACCGACCCGTACTACTCCAACAAGCTGCAGTTCATCGCCCCTAAAGACAAGGCCGACTTCAAGACCGACAAGGCTTCCCTCAAGGGCAAGATCATCGGTGCACAGCGTGCCACCCTGGCCGGCACCTGGCTGGAAGACAACCTGGGCGACGACATCACCATCAAGCTCTACGACACCCAGGAAAATGCCTTCCTCGACCTGACTTCCGGCCGCCTGGACGCGATCCTGGCCGACAAGTACGTCAACTACGAATGGCTGAAAAGCGAAGCGGGCAAGCCTTACGAGTTCAAGGGCGACCCGGTTGAAGAAAGCGACAAGATCGGCATCGCCGTGCGCAAGAACGATCCGATCCGCGAGAAGCTCAACGCCGCGCTGAAAGAAATCGTGGCCGACGGCACCTACAAGAAGATCAACGACAAGTACTTCCCGTTCAGCATCTACTGATACTGACTGGCCTGCCTGGCGCCCTCCCCCGAGGGCGCCGGTCCTTAGCAAAGCCTGCCGCGACTTGAATAACCATCCATGAATATCGATCTCTACGGATTCGGCCCGGCGCTCGCCGCTGGCGCGCTGATGACCGTCAAGCTGGCTCTTTCGGCGCTGTGCCTGGGGCTGGTGCTCGGCCTGCTCGGCGCCTTGGCCAAGACTTCCCCGTACAAGCCGCTGCAATGGCTTGGCGGCACCTATTCGACCCTGGTGCGCGGCGTTCCCGAGCTGCTCTGGGTGCTGCTGATCTACTTCGGCACCGTCAACCTGATGCGCGCCCTGGGTGAGTTCTTCGGCAACCCGGAGCTGGAACTCAACGCCTTCGCCGCCGGGGTCATCGCCCTCGGCCTGTGCTTCGGCGCCTACGCCACCGAAGTGTTCCGTGGCGCGATCCTCGCCATCCCCAAGGGCCATCGTGAGGCCGGCGTGGCCCTGGGCCTGTCGAAATGGCGGATCTTCACCAAGCTGATCATGCCGCAGATGTGGCGCATCGCCCTGCCGGGCCTGGGCAACCTGTTCATGATCCTGATGAAGGACACCGCGCTGGTGTCGGTGATCGGCCTGGAAGAAATCATGCGTCACTCGCAGATCGCTGTGACCGTGTCCAAGCAACCCTTCACCTTCTATATGGTGGCGGCCTTCATGTACCTGGGCCTGACCGTGCTGGCCATGACCGGCATGCACTTCCTGGAAAAACGCGCCGCTCGTGGCTTCGCGAGGAGTGCTTCATGAACTGGGAAGTGATCATCAAGTGGCTGCCCAAGCTGGCCCAGGGCGCCACGCTGACCCTGGAGCTGGTGGCCATCGCGGTCATCGCCGGCCTGCTGCTGGCCATTCCGCTGGGCATCGCCCGCTCGTCGCGCCTGTGGTACGTGCGCGCCCTGCCCTATGCCTACATTTTCTTCTTCCGCGGCACGCCACTGCTGGTGCAGCTGTTCCTGGTCTACTACGGCCTGGCGCAGTTCGACGCGGTGCGTAACAGCGCGATGTGGCCATACCTGCGCGATCCGTTCTGGTGCGCCACCGCCACCATGACCCTGCACACCGCGGCCTATATCGCCGAGATCCTGCGCGGGGCGATCCAGGCCATCCCGCCGGGCGAGATCGAAGCGGCGCGGGCGCTGGGCATGTCCAAGCCCAAGGCGCTGTTCTACATCATCCTGCCCCGGGCCGCGCGCATCGGCCTGCCGGCCTACAGCAACGAAGTGATCCTGATGCTCAAGGCCAGCGCCCTGGCCAGCACCGTGACCCTGCTGGAACTGACCGGCATGGCCCGCACCATCATCGCCCGCACCTACCTGCCGGTAGAGATCTTCTTCGCCGCCGGGGTGTTCTACCTGCTGATGTCCTATGTCCTGGTGCAAGGCTTCAAGCTGCTGGAACGCTGGCTGCGCGTCGAGCAGTGCCAAGGCCGCTGAACCGTTCGCTCCTACCGGCCTAACCTGTAGGAGCGAGCTTGCTCGCGATTGCCATCCCCCCAGACACCGCCGAGCCCAGCATGCCCTCCATCCTCCAAGGCCCCGAACTCCTCACCCGCTTCCAGGCCCTGGACCGCTTCCTGCTCGACCATCAACAGCTCTGGCGTCCACGCCCCTTCACCGAGCTGCAACTGCCCTGGGAAGCCCGGCACCACGAACTCGCCCAATGGCTGCGCCAGCGCAGCCTGGACGACGCCGAGGCCAGCCATAACCACCCCGAGTTGCTCGATGCTCCCGCGCCCTTCCCCGATCTGGCGCGGACTGCCGCCGCGCTAGGCGCCGTGGCCGAGCTGCCAACGCACCAGGTACCAGCTGCCCGCCAACGCCTCAACGTCGACGTACCCGGGCGTAAATGGCAACAGATCGAAGCCTTCGCCGCCTGCCTGGAGTTCACCCAGGCACCCGGCCACTGGCTGGACTGGTGTTCGGGCAAGGGCCACCTCGGCCGCCGCCTGCTGCAACCCGGGCAACAGCTGACCTGCCTGGAATACGACCCGGCCCTGGTCGCCAGCGGCCGGCAACTGAGCGAACACCATCGGCTGCCGGCCAGCCACCTGCAGCAGGACGTACTCGCCGCCGATGCCGCTGTCCGCCTGAGCGCCGAACACACCCCGGTGGCCTTGCACGCCTGTGGTGACCTGCATGTGCGCCTGATGCGACTGGCCAGCGAGTGCGGCTGTCGCCAACTGGCCATCGCACCCTGCTGCTACAACCGCATCCACCACGCCGAGTACCAGCCGCTTTCCGGCCCGGCCAAGGGCTCGACGCTGCAACTCTCCCTCGACGACCTCGGCCTGCCCCTGAGCGAGACCGTCACCGCCGGCGCCCGGGTACGCCGCCAGCGCGACAGCTCCATGGCCCGGCGCCTGGCCTTCGACCTGCTGCAACGCCGGCTGCGCGGGGGCGATGAATACCTGCCCACCCCGTCGCTGCCCGCCAGCTGGCTGGACAAACCCTTCGCCGACTACTGCCGCGACCTGGCGGCCCTCAAGCACTTATCCACAGTCGGCTCGCAGGACTGGCCGGCGCTGGAGGCCGCCGGCTGGCAGCGCCTGGCCCAGGTCCGCAACCTGGAGCTGCTGCGGGGCCTGTTCCGCCGCCCTTTGGAGCTGTGGCTGGTACTCGATCGCGGGCTGTTTTTGCAGGAACAGGGTTACCGCGTGCAACTGGGCCTGTTCTGCCCGGCACCGCTCACCCCACGCAACCTGATGCTGCTGGCGGAACGTGGATAACTTGGATCCAGCACCCCATCCAACCTGTGGATAACTCTGTTGATGAATTCCTGACAAAGCCGCTGAAAGTGCCTGCTACAGCACTAATCCACAGCTGGTCATTTTTTGTTCATAAAAATAAATCAACGAAAAAACAGCCAGTTGCGGCGAACTGAGAACGGATCCACAAAATCGGCCGTAATCGCCGTGCAACCGCCATCGATTGTGCATAAGCGTTAATACCAAAGGACATAACCGCCGAAAACCGGCACCTGGCAGGCAGCAAATTGCGCCGGTTGGCGGCGCTTGTTATACAGACGCAGGCGCTCGCGGGCGCGTCCGAGCCAGAACCTTTGTGACTGACGGGAAAAGACAGTGATGTTCATTTCTTATGCACAGAATTTCGAAGATATCCGCCTGTGGCGCGCGCTCAAACATGTCGAAAAAGGCTTCTACATCGACGTCGGCGCCAACCACCCCACCGCCGACTCCGTGACCCGCGCCTTCTACGACCGTGGCTGGAGCGGGATCAACGTCGAACCGGTAACCAGCTATTACGACGCCCTGTGCCAGGAGCGCCCCCGGGACACCAACCTGCAATGCGCAGCCGGCGACAACGCCGAGGCCCTGACCTTCTACGGTATCGCCGACACCGGCCTGTCCACCCTCGACCCCGCCATCGCCCAGCAGCACAAGGACGCCGGCATGCCGGTACAGACCCAGATCGTCAGCTCGCGCACCCTGAGCGATATCTGCGAGGCTCATGTCGACGGCCCGATCCATTTCCTCAAGATCGACGTCGAAGGCCACGAAGAAACCGTGCTGCGCAGCATGGACTTCAGCCGCTGGCGACCGTGGATCCTGCTGATCGAAACCCCGTGGAACCGCGACCAGGCCTGGGAAACCCTGGTCACCGGCGCCGGCTACCACCCGCTGGTGTTCGACGGCATCAACACCTTCTACCTGGCCGAAGAACACCTGAACCTCAAGGGCGCCTTCGACATCCCGCCATGCAACCTCGACGAATTCCAGTTCAACCCCGGCCACCGCTTCGTCGCCCCCGCCACCGACCTGGAACAGGCCCTGATCGCCGAACGCCAACGCGCCGACCGCGCCGAAGCCGAACTCCACGCCCTGCGCAACAGCCGCTCATGGCGCGCCATCGAAAAACTCAAGAAAGTGCTGGTGCGCGGCGGACGTCACTGAGAGCGTCAATCAAGCAATAGCCTCATGCTGCGCTGTGACTGCTTGACTCACACGTTCCCCGCGGGCTTGCAAAAACAGTCTCGGCGGCCGAGTATTTCCGCCTACCTCAGCTCGAACAGGGATATGTTTCAGCGAGGCGTTATCAGGCACATACGGTCACAAGGACGAGACGACCATGACTTCTTTTTGCCAGCAAACGCGGCACGGCTCTCAGGCTGGGTGTCTATCGCAGCATCTGGACAGCGTGAGTCATCCCAAGGCCCCACCTCTCCTCGCTACGCTCCCTGCTTCGCGTAAACCAAACTCGCCACGTACTCAATCCCTTCTGCCCGACCTGACACGGAGCCCGATATGAGCGGGAAACCTGCAGCTCGCGTTACCGACCCTACCGCCTGCCCACTACCCGGCCACGGTACCAATCCAATCGCCTCGGGCTCCCCCGACGTACTGTTCGACGGACTACCGGCCGCTCGCCTGGATGACCCTTCAGCATGCGGAGGAAAGCTGTCCGGAAACCTCTCGGCGACAGTGTTCATAAACGGGAAAAACGCAGCAACGGTCGATAGCCTCGGCACCCATGGCAACGTAGTGATCGGTGGCTCCGGGACAATCATCATTGGCGATACCTTCGTCCCCAGCCCCATGGCACCGATCCAGGGCATGAGCACAAGTCCATTCAAAGGCCGCTTCCGGGTGTTCGACAGAGAAACCGGCAAGGCCATCGCCGGCCAACAAGTGCGTATCAGCTCCAGCAGCGGAGAGTCGATACAAACTACCGATGCAGAAGGCTACACATCCTGGGTGAACAACGAGCAGCCGGAAACACTGAAGTTCGACCTGATCTATGGAGATGATCAATGAGTGGTGATAACCCCTTGTCGACCGGCGGCATGTCAGCACCAGGGCAGACAACGGATGTAGGCCTGACAAAACCCAGACTCGCCCCTGGAGACAAAAAAGTTCTCTGCTCGGCGGCCTGTTACTGCCAGGCAACACCTAACGTAGCGGTGGACGGCAAAAACCTTAAACAGCAGTGCGTTGCCGCGCGCCTGAACGGGCTGGACAAAATCCTTATGGGGCGAAGCCCGCTGAAGCCGGAAGTCAGCTACGACATGACCAAAAAGCCGCCCGTTCCGATCATGGACAGCCAGAGTGGCGACAACCCTCATAGCTGGATCCCCGGCTGGATCAAGAAATACTGGGATCAGGACCCAGATCACCCACCATTCGAAGCAGGCACGGGCATGATTCGCCGACCAGACGTCGTCATCGTGAATGACCCGAGAAAACCTCCGACCCAAGACAACATCAAACAGGTTGTGGAAATGAAGTTTCCACCCGATTCTCCAAACACGAAACAGACGGCTGAATACGCGAAAATTGCAGGGGGCAGCAATAAGGTGGTCACCCTCGATGCCAGAGAATGCGACTGCACCCAGGAAGAGCAAACTTCTAGAGTCCCGTCTGAAGAGCTGGGGTGGGCCGCAGCGATTGCAGCCGCCGCCGCGTGGCTACTGAGCCGCGGCAAGACGCCTGTCCCGAGATTCCCGGTACCCGCCGGCGCCATGTGATTTAAAGGAACCGACCATGAGTGAACCTTTCGACTTAGCCGCCGAGCTGGAAAAAATGCCTTTCGCCCTGGAGATCCCGGGCCATTTACTGATGAAGGGTGGGCGGCAAGACTACATTGGAGCAGCGCTCTGCATCCGAGGCACCTTGTATTTCAAGGATGCCCATACCGTTCCGGTACGCGAAGAACTTGGTCGATGCTTCAACGACTACCAGCGCCTGGCAGGGCCTGAGTTGAGGTGGCTATGGCGAGAAGAACCGCCTGAAGGTTCAGCATTGACCCCTTACAACAAGGCCAGATCCCTGATCGAGATGCTGGCCACCATGAAAGAAAACGATCACCTGAGTTTTTACTACACCGGTGGCCGTGAAGCGGTAGACGCCAGTCCCTGGTTTTTCGAGTTGTTCGGCCAGCGTGGCTGGGAAGCAAAAATGGGGGATGACCTCAGCGTGCTGGAGTTTTCAGTCCCGATCCTCTTCTTCGAAGAGCACCGTCTCGACTTCCTGCGCTTGTTCCTCGATTGTGCAGCCCGTCTGAAAGCGGAACAGGGCTATGCCGGTTATGCGCTAAACCTGTCCGTGACCAAAAGAGACGGCAACGAAGCAACAGAAGCCTACATGAGCGAGAGCATGCCCGGGCTGGATGCAGGCCTGGCCCCCCTATTGGCCAACCGGCCCGAGTTCCAGAAGAACAAAATCAAAACCGTGAGCTGGCTGACCGTACTCAACAAACCACGCCTGGAAAGCGCAGGAGGTTTAAAGGCACTACAGGCCAGGTTGCCTGACAGCCATTTCGCTTTTTATGACTACGGTGCCGGCGTGATCATCCAGGCCGGAAACGAACCATCCGTGATAGGCGATGCCGACTTCCCACGGCCTCCCGCCTACGTGCTGCTGAACCATGAGCTCAAGGAGTTGCGTTACGAAACAGTCGGCGACCTTCATGGTGGCTCTCATGATGGCGAAGTTCGTCTTACCGGGTGGTCGGCGGATCAATGGTTGAAACGCTTTGATGTGCCGCTGTCCGAGCTGAGCGCCTATCAGCACAAACTCAGCGAACAGCCCGCACTCAGCAGCCAGTACACGCTCAAGGACCGACTGCGCCCCCAAGGTTAAAAACCAGTGACCCCGGCAACGCCCCCTGACCGGCCAGTTCGGCGGTATGACGCGACTCCAATGAGTGCTACACCACTTTCCGCTTGAGCTGCTCCAAGGGCACCCATGCGAACGTCGATCCCGAGGTAGCTGGAACATCTGCAAAAATAGTCAGATTTCAGGGGTTTACAGAACCTTGCCAATCGCTATAATCGTCGCCCTGACACGCCGGTATAGCTCAGTTGGTAGAGCAACTGACTTGTAATCAGTAGGTCCCGGGTTCGACTCCTGGTGCCGGCACCATACAAGGTTCCATAGAAGGCTTTCAAAATCTCTGGAACCCCCGAAAAACCCGCCTTCTGGCGGGTTTTTTCGTTTTGGCGTTCCATCGGTTTCCGTCAGAAACTGGTGGATTCCAACCGATTTAGGGGTAGTGTTAGGGGTAAGGTAATTCGATAAAGGGGGAGTACCCTTATGTCGCGCACCACTGCTCCACTCTCCGATTCGGCTTGCCGCTCAGCCAAGCCCACCGACCGCGCTTACAAGCTTTTCGACGGCGACGGCCTCTACCTTCTAGTCCAACCCAATGGCCGTAAAGGCTGGCGTCTCAGGTATGTAAAACCTGATGGCCGCGAAGGACTGACCTCGTTCGGCAGCTACCCCGTGGTCGGCCTCGCCGATGCGCGCAACAAGCGCCTGGAGGTCAAGCGGATGCTGGCGAAAGGCATCGACCCCATCGAGACCAAACACCAATCCAAGACGCTGGCTGCAATCAAAGGCCGTACCTTTGAAAGCGCTGCACTGGAATGGCACAAAGCGATGTCTGCCAAATGGGCACCGGGTCATGCGAAGACGGTTCTGAGCCGCCTCAAAACCCATGTATTCCCGCTGATCGGCGCTCGCTCTATTGTCGATCTGGATACCCATGACCTGATGCAACCTCTGGAAGCGATCCAGAAGCGCGGCACGATTGACGTCGCTTTAAGGGTACAAAACTACCTGCAAAGCATCATGCGCGAGGCGAAGCGTTCACGGCAGATCACCGCAAACCCTGCCTATGACCTCGAAGGCTTGATCAAAGCCCCGAGAGTGATTCATCGCCCCGCTCTACCCTTATCGCGCCTGCCTGAATTGCAGGAGCGTATCGACGCCTACAAAGGCCGCGCACTTACCCGGCTGACGGTCATGCTCTCGCTGCATGTGTTCGTACGCTCCAGCGAACTGCGCTTCGCCCGCTGGAGCGAGTTCGACCTCAAGCGCAGCATCTGGGAGATACCGGACACTCGACCCGCGTTGGACGGAGTACCCTTTTCAACAAGGGGAACGAAGATGGCCGGGGACATCCACCTTGTACCCTTATCGCCGCAAGCCGTGGCCCTGCTTGAACAGATCCACGCCCTCACTGGCGAATTCGACCTGGTGTTTGCAGGCGATGCTAAGCCCTGGAAACCCATGTCTGAAAACACGGTGAACAGCGCGCTCAGAAAGATGGGCTACGACACCAAAGCCGAAATTTGCGGGCATGGGTTTCGGTCGATGGCCTGTAGCGCGCTGATTGAGTCAGGGCTGTGGTCCGAGACAGCCATTGAAAGGCAGATGAGCCACAAGGAGAGGAACAACGTCCGGGCGGCCTATATCCACAAGGCTGAATTTATCGAAGAGAGGAGGCTGATCATGAACTGGTGGAGTCGGTATCTGGAGGCCAACCGGCAGGAGCATGTCACTCCACACGAATTCGCGAACCAGACCGGAGCGAACGTCACTCGCCTAAAAGCAAAACGTGGAGCAACTGAGTAAGCGCTCGGTCTTCATATCTCAGCGATCCGCTTGTCCACGCGGGTCCATCCAAACAGGGCTGCAAAGCCGCCCTGCTTGGATGGACCTCACTTAAAAAATCTAAAGCCCATGCAACTGTCTGTGGAAAACCACTGATTTCCACCAGTGGATAATTTCATCCACAGCCGCAGAACTCCCGAAAACTCGAGCCTTGACCCGAGTTACCCACAGGCGTAGAAAAGATCGGGCAAGCGCTGTCGTTGACAGCAACCCAGGTAGCCAGAACCTTTAAGGCTACGCCACACCGTGGTGGTTCTCCCAAAGTGCGATTAGCGTCCGGCGGCTCGCACGGTCACAGCGATGTGAAGGATGCCTACTTTTAGCAGTGTGCCCACTGCGGCAACTCATCCCCTTTCATAGCTGCCCTGCAGCAACCTATCCGCTTGGCCATTCCCGTGCGCCAACCTGCGCCCGTCTCTTTCTCCCGGAAAGAGACGGGCGCTCCTACCGCTGCTGCAGCCCAACTCGTACAAGGCTTTGCGGCATTCCCCCTCGTGACAATCGGCGTGACAAACACCGAAGTCACCAGCAACAGCGATGCAGATGATGGTGCCGCAGACCACGGAATGGACTGCACCTGACTGACAGTCAGGCATGCCCCGGTCATCGCAGTGCTACTTCCACGCGGCTCAGGATCTCGCGGCACTGGTCTCGTCAGCCAACGCAGCCTCCACCCGCCCACCGGTATCGGTGCTCAGGAGGCTAGATCATGAGATGCCCGTGCTCCCGGTCGTAAGGAGCCGCCAGTCCCGCGTTAGAGGACATCCCCACAGGTCGCAGGGGCCTTGATCCCTGATAACACTCAGCATTCTTGGCGGGATGACGTGGGGGTGAGGATCGGAGAACGGAAGATGAGGTGACCGACATGGCATTGGTGGGTAGACGCGATGGTCGTAATTTCGGCTATGGCAGGCAATTGAGCTACGCAGGGCCGCAAGCGCTGAAAGACATGTTCGGCGGCGGTCATTACGGCACGGTCAAAGCGCACTGTGATCGGTGGCAGGCATTCGTCAAATGGTGCCGTTCCGAACAGGGGCCCGGTATCAATGATGCGCGGCAGATTGATCGGAAGGTATTGGCCGACTATGCGGCGTATCTGCGCGACGTGGTTGGGCGCGGTGACCTCGCCGTCAGCACCGCACAAAATCGGCTATCCAGCGTTAACAGGACTATGGCGGCGCTTCGCGGTGATCAGTATGTGAAATTGCCCAGCCCGAGCAAGGCGTTGGGTATGCAGCGTACCGGGGTTCGACACTCAGTTCCGCAAGGCCAGGATCGCGAGCAGGTTAAGCAGATAGTCGACACGTTTTGCCGCCATCATCAGCTGCGGGCCGCCGCGATCATTCTGTTAGCGCGAGCCACCGGTATGCGCTTGCGTGAGGCCATCCTGGCTAACCTGCCGCGGCTAAGTCGTGAGGCTAAAGAGTTCGGCAGGATCAACATCCAGGACGGCACCAAAGGCGGCCGCGCTGGCGCCTCGGCGCCACGTTGGATTGCGGTGGACGACCATGTTCGCGACGCGCTTGGGTTTGCATTGCAAGTGTCGCCTGTGGGTAGCCGCAACTTGATTGCAACACACGAAAGCTACCTGAGTCTTCTGCAAGAAATCATCCGCCCAGCGCGGGACATCCTGCATGCACACAACCTCAAAGGCTTCCATGAGCTACGAGCGGCGTACGCATGTGAGCGCTATGAGCAAATCACCCAACACCCCGCGCCTATCATCGGCGGCCAATGTTGCCAGGTACTACGGTACCTTGATCGTGATGCCCGGAGGCAAATCAGCTATGAGCTGGGGCACGGTCGGATCGACGTGGTCGCTGCGTACATTGGAGGACGTACATGAGCAAGCCATTCGATATGGAGCTGTTCTTGGCTGCGGTGCTGACAGGGTCGTACGCAACGCGGCAGCGTCATTTGCGGCAGGCGAAAATTATTCAGGCGGCTATCGCAGATCGCTGGAAGCAGGAAACACCTTGGTGTTGGCGAAGGAAGCATATGGCCTGGTTCGTTCAGCACCATCTGGCTGGGCATAGTAATGCGACGAAGTACTACTATTCACTGACGTTGAAACTACTCATCCGGCGACTAGACAAAAAATGGGTGTTTGGCAGTTAAGCTAGCAATCACCCGCACAAATCTAAAAGTCATATATGCATGACACTATACATACAGAGCAAGCTTGGCAGCCTTTGCAACGAAAGTATTTAAACGAGATTTTATCATCCAGCAACACCGATACATTTAAGCGGGGAGCCAACTAACTCCCCGAAAAAATCAATCCAAACTTACACATTCTATCTCATTGAAATAATCTTTGATAGTTGAGGATTCTTCAGTGCTCATTATCCGCACACACGTCAAATTCTTGATAGCCCTAGAGCACGCAACATACATAATCTTTCTATTCTCGGCAGTTATATCCCCAGCCGAAAAAACATTACCAAACTTGTAGTCCCTCCAAAAAAACTCGTCTGCTACCACCAAAACGTTTTCGATCCCCGAACCTTTCGTCTTGTGCATAGTTATGAAATTTGTTTTCTCTGACAAATAATCATAATACTTGAACACTTCACCCAGAGTTATTTTTCCTCCAAAAAAATCATTATAAAATAGCTCTCGCTTTACATCACGCTCTAGATCACCAAACTCATACTCATCAATATCAAAGCCAGCTTTGTTTAACTTACTAAGACTATCAAACCCAGACACGTAGTGATCTTTGAAAGCAGAGTATCTGGAATTCCCCATAGCAGCCTCGAAAAATTCTTCTCTTCTTCTCACGAACCGTTCATACGAATCCGATTGCTTCAATAGCTTCAATTTAAACGATTCATGTATCGCATCATGCGCTGGAGAGCTCAAATCAAAAACACTCTTGAACGCGACCAACAATTCATCTTTGTGGAAAACCGAATCCAATACGAAGCCAGATTTTTTTACGAAACGGATGACTTTTGCATATCTTTTATTTCCATAATCTTCGTGCAACTCATATAGCTCAGAAAAATGGCATATTGCCAATACTTTCTCTAAATTCTCATTTGTTGCTTGTCCAAATCTAGAGTTAAATATTTCATACAACTGACTGAATCCAGCTTCAGAAGCAACAGCCTTATTTGTCAACATCAACATCTTATAGTTATCGATACCCCGCGCCGTTTCAATCAATTTATTAAGCTTTTTAAGGTATGAATCTTTGTCTTCGCGTGGGCTGTGCTGGGTAGGCTTATCGTCGCAAATTGCATAAACGAGCTTGACTCTACCCTGGCGGTCCGCCAGGGTTTCTAAATCTCCATTCTCCCGAGTTTTGAATGCAACACTTTGTTCCAGCCCATCGTCCCTTAGGTTATTAATGAGCTTGACAACCTGTTCCGAGCACCTGTAATTATCCTCTTTGTTTATCTTCTCTATCGCATCTGCTTGCACATAATTCTCTACATCTCCGACGCCATCCTCATATATTCCCTGCATCGAGTCACCAAAGAACCCGAATACTATATTCTGGTCTTTTACGACATAATCAAGAAACGCCTTGACTATATCAGGAGAAGTATCTTGATACTCATCGACAAATATATAATCATACTTATCAGCCAATATCTTTCTTAATTTTTTTCTTTCGCACATTAACGAGACAGCCAACTTAACAAGCCCGTCATGACCAAAGCTTAAATCGCGAAAACTATCGAATGCGGTCTCGTTATAACAAACCTTTTGAGGTGAAGCTTTCTTAATATGCTCAAGCACACTTGCATTAAGGTGTTTTATTTTCTCATTTAATACAGTATTTGCCGCTTGAGGATCTTTGTCATACATTGGTTTCCCCAAGACCTTGGCCTCTTTTATCTTGAGAATAAGGTATGCTTTATCTGCATATTTTCCGTAGGCCTTTTTATAACGTTCATGCTCGCGCTTTTTATACTCCTTGTCGTCATCCATGGCTTGCCCTACTCTAAATTCTGGCAATAGGAAAAGCTCATGTATTACTTTATGCAAATCTATACGAAAGGAGTTGATGATCCCGTTCAGAAACGAATGAATCGTGCTAATAGCATGCAACTCTCCTGCACGAGCCTTGATTTCATCCGCAGCCAAATTTGTATGTGTTATACATGCCACTCTTTTTTCCGGCATGTGTTTAGATATGTAATCCAACAATTTTTTCAGGGTTTCTGTTTTTCCACTTCCAGCACCTCCTTGCAGGACAAAGCTTTCACCTCTTTCCAGGCAAGATATAATATTCTCAAAAGGAGTCATTCCGATATCCATTCCAACGCCTCCCCGATATAAGCCGGAATACGCCAAGTGACTTCATCATCCGTCAGTGCTAGGTACAACAGAGAAGACGCGAACGCAGACTTCTTATCTAAAACTGTTTCAATCAGATCATACGCATCAAGCGCGCCATCAAATTCGTGCGTATTTTTCAGCCCATTGATATTATCAATTTTCTTTTTGATTACGTCCCTATTTAGATGCACAAAAGCATCCTCAAAACTCCTAGCGTGGTAGCCTTCTTCTTTTTTCTGATAAGCAATATGAATTTTAGGATACGAATGCTTTAGTTCGTGTGCGACTAACTTTTCAAACCAACTGGAAAACTTAGCCTCCTCAGAGAAATCGGGCGCGTCATAATAGTGTTTCAGCGTAGCATTACTGGTATGATCTGCACCTGCAACTTTAAAGGATGGATAGATAGTTCTCGGGTTTGCCTTTTTAGTATCAATAGTTTTTTTGGTTGTATCGATATCAGTGATGACCAGAGTCTTAATTTCTAAAAAATCAAGGAAATGCTTGAAAGCCTTAGCATTAGCACCGACTTCCAAAATTGTGACATTCTGGGAGAATAACGAAATATGATCTTTACTTTGAACCTTCGACTTATCAAATAACTCTACGAAGTACGGCCACAACATCCGCTCAGTAACACCCTCAATAAATATAACTTTGCTTGCAAAGAAAAGCTCACAAGAGTTGAGGGTCAGGTACTGCTCTAGAAATTTAAATGAATCTTCGTCCTTACCGTATTTGGCTTTCAATTCCGAATAGAAATTCTTTACCCTTGTACAACCACCTGAGTTTTGCAAATATCTAATATCTTTGAAATCGCATTGAGATACAATATGAGAGGAATGAGTAGTAATTACCGCCTGGATATTTTCAATGTCGTTCAATATGCTTTTTATCTGATTAGCAAAAACATATTGCATCTGAGGGTGTGTATGCGCCTCAGGTTCCTCTATGAATAATAGATTTATGTTTTTACCTGTCTTAGCAAATGACTCCTTCTTAATCTCTACGCTTAGTAGGAGATAAAGAATATTCATGTGCCCGAGACCATTGAATGTTTCCGGGAGAAACTCAGAACGGTCACCATAAACTACTTGCGAACTATTCTCCAGCACTTCATTGGACTCGAGATTAGATACGACCTTAATATCCTCAATCCCCAGAAATGCCTTTGAGGTTTTCAGGAAAGGCTCGAAAAAATCCTTGTAGCTACTTTCAAGACTCTCATCAATCTTAAGAAGCAAGTTATTTATCGGATCGAAATCTGTTACATCCTTGTTTGCCTTATTGAAATATTGCGTAGTTAACTTAGAAAGCATTTTCTTTCCGCCTTCGCTACTAGCAACATCTCGCTTAGCATGAATTATCTGAAAGTTGATCAGATCTCTAACTGCGGCTATTTCCTTTTTTACCAACTTACTTCGATTTTCAAGTAACAGGTCGTCCTCATCAGCATATGCGTATACGTTGACCTGCAAATACCTATCGAGGTTTTTCCTCAAAAACCTTTCTCGTTCCCCCTCGAACTGCTCAATATCCCTCAGCAACAAGTCCTTATTTACAACGCACTCAAACAGAATCTTGACATTGTTAATCTCGCTGTCAAGATCCAACATGAATTCTGACAGATGCCTCAAGCTGTCTTTTTCATCATATTCGATCTCAACCCTCATACTTATAGATAGCGGCAACATGTCAGTTTTGTGGTCAATTGCCGCTAAATCTTTACGCACCGCTAACGGAAAATCATGATAATTGAACGACACCCCAGGCTCATAAAACTTCTCAAACAATACAAGCAGTGAAGTTTTGCCGCTATTATTTCTGCCAATAAGCAGAGATAGGCTGTCCCGCAGCTCTAGCGTCACATTCTGGAGAGCTCGGAAATTAACAGCAGAAATTTTGGTAATCTTCATATTTATCTCATACATCCATTTCGAGAAAATCTTAGAACTTAACTTTTTTGACTTACCAATAACGGGAAGCCACCGAGTAGAATTGACTCACCACGTACGTTTTGGAATAGATGCATCCCTCATGAACACCCCATGTTTGGCGGAACAAATGGCTTAATATAGCTCAAGGATAGCATTTTGCCATACAGAGATAGGGCTTTAAACCTCCGCATTATCTCGGAGCATGTACACCTAGAGGGGAGATAGCACGGAGGGCGCAATACTTCGTGCAAATTTAAGGGGTATAAATAGGGGTACTAATTGACGAAAGTTTTACATCTTATTGATTAATATAGACTTTAGGTAAAGTTCGACTCCTGGTGCCGCACCATACAAGGTTCCAGAGAAGGCTTTCAAAATCTCTGGAACCCCCGAAAAACCCGCCTTCTGGCGGGTTTTTTCGTTTTGGGGTTCCATCGGTTTCCGTCAGAAACCGGGTGGATTGCGGCCGTTTTAGGGCTAAGGCCATTCGATACAAAGGGAGCCCCCTTATGTCGAGCTCCTCGCCGATTCGGCTTGCCGCTCAGCCAAGCCCACCAACTGCGCCTACAAGCTTTCGACGGCGACGACCTCTACCTTGGCAAAAGTTTTGCGCTAGTGTTCCCTGCGGGCTAAGACGGTTTTCACGTGCATTGCCTTTAAAAACAGGTGCGAACGCTTATGACGAATGCTACGCCGTCCATCAAACTCAGCACTCTTCGGCACATAGCCCCCTATCTGAGCATGCGAGGGGTGTCGCCGCTGGAGTTCTTTCGGCGTTACGGTATTTCCCCTCATGTTTTTCAAAACCCTGATGCCTGGGTACCGCGAGCGGCCTGCTTTCATATAGCCAATGAAATGGCAGCTATCGCACAGGACCCCTTCGGCGGCGCATGTGTGGGACACCTGATCGAAGTACGCTCTCTCGGTGCCTGGGGCGAGTTGATATTGGACTCAACCAACCTCGCTCAGGCTTGTGCAGTGGCGTCGATCTATACGGACTTACTGCATCAAGGAGGAGAAGTAAAAATCGTCACCGAAGGCCGTACGACAAAACTGATCCAGCAATTTACCGGACAGCACGGGGCTGATCCGAAGCAAGTCATTCTCGGCACTCTTGCGCTGCTTAGAAAAGTACCGCTCATGTCCGGTGAGCCTGGCGCCATACGCGTGCATCTGCAAAACCCAAGGGAAAGAGGAGACGAGGCGCTCGAAGAATACCTGGGGCCGAATCTCGAAATGAACGCGCAGTACAACATGATCGAATTCGACCGTGAGCTGCTAGGCACTCCCCTGCAAGCTGTTCGGGATGACGCCTGGAAAGTCACCGAAGCCTTGAGGTCGACCGCGGAAGCGGCAGGCGTGCTTATCGAGCAGATATCGGACCAGGATCAATCCAAACTTACCGCTATTTCCAGAAACATCGGACTGTCTTCTCGAACGCTGCAACGTCGTCTCAAATACTGCGGCATCGACTTCGAAGATTTACGCGACGAGACGCGTCGCAGCGAAGCCCTTCAGCTCATTGCCAGCGGTAAATACACTGCGACCGAGATTGCCTACATGGTGGGTTACAGCGATCAAGCGCACTTTACTCGAGCCTTCAAACGCTGGACTGGGAGTTCACCGTCGCGCTACCGCTCGGCCTTGAAACTTGATTATTAAAACTCAAGACAGCGTCTTCGCCTAACCACTTCCCCCCTCCCGCCGGACCATCTAATAGAGACCTGCGAAGCCTGCAACTACCGGGATATGGCTTGTCGTCCTGATCCCTGCAGCCATTTCTGTGCGAACTCCGCCAACAGGCGATGCGTAATGGCTTCGCCTTTTGGCACCAAATGGCAAGTTTCCATCAAGACGTTCCTATACAGTCTGAAAAGGTAATGCCAACACCAGCGAGCGGTGCAGCAAGCAATCCAGGCACAAGCAAAAGTCTGAAGCTGGTGAATGGAATCACTTCTTATAAGATCAAGAGGTTTAAATGCCCTACTCATTCACGGCCGGCATCGTCGCCCTGACGCTGGCAACTTTTGCGAGTGCAAACACTCAGTCATCCTCTGATGGGGCGACGCTGGTGGGTGTCGATAATTTTATCCGTGCCGAGTCCGACCTCTACATGGGTAAAAGGGTGGCCAGTGGAGGTTTTGGTCGGTTTGTCCATAGCCGCGAACCGGTTCCCATCGACGCTCAGGATGTCATCCGAATGAATCGGGACACGCTTTACTCGTCAGCGGTGTTCGATCTCGATGCCGGTCCAGTCACGATCACATTGCCTGAGGCCGGCGAGCGGTTCATGTCGATGCAAGTGGTCAACGAAGATCACTACGTAACCGCCGTCGTTTACGGTGCCGGCCGCCATACGCTGACGAAAGAGGATATCGGCACACGCTATATTTTTGTCGCTGTCCGCATGTTCTTCGATCCCACAGATCGAGAAGACCTTGAGCAGGTGCATGGACTGCAGGACGCAATCAAGGTCAGCCAGGCCAAGCCGGGGGCATTCGCAGTGCCGAAGTGGGATCAGGCGAGCCAGAAAAAGATGCGTGATGCCCTGGCGGTTCTTGGTTCGACGATTCCCAACTACAACCAGTCCTTTGGCCCTAAAGGTGGGGTCGATCCGATCCACCACCTGATCGGAACTGCGACGGGGTGGGGCGGAAACCCGAGCAAGGACGCAATCTACCTCGGCGGTGTGATACCGCAGAACGATGGGAAAACCGTTTACCGTCTCAAAGTTGGACATGTCCCGGTCAACAGTTTCTGGTCTGTAAGTGTTTACAACGCAGATGGATACTTTCAAAAAAACCCATATGACGCCTATTCGTTGAATAACCTCACGGCCAAAAAAAGTGATGATGGTTCGATTGTCATTCAGTTCGGTAGTTGCGACGGAAAGATAGCTAATTGCCTGCCTACCATGCCCGGATGGAACTATACGGTCAGGCTTTATCAGCCAAGTAACGAAATACTGAATGGCCAATGGAGTTTTCCACAGCCGCAGCCCGTCGCTCTATAAGTTTAATTATTCGAATAGTGGCTGGTTCGTCAGATTAATGGGCTGACACCTCAGTAGAGTTAAACGCAAAGGTCACCAAGTTTGATATGGCTTATCAAGCCAGGGATGGCTCTGCACTACAGAGTTCACACCAAAGGAAATAAACAATGACGACCAAAGATAATCCAAATTTTTTCAGACATCCGGTGATGTTCATCATAGGTGCGACACTCGCATTGACGCTGGCATTGCCTGCACACGCAGCCCTCGACGATTCAAACGGCACGCCATCCGTGACGGTAGGCGGCGGAATTGCCGTTGGCCCTTTGTATGAAGGCTCTTCACATTACGCCGCGTTCCCGTCCCTGAAGCTGAAAGCGGTCTTGCCTACCGAAGACTGGGGCACCTTTACCGCAGCCTTCCCGGATGGGCTGCGTTGGGACTTGCCGGGGCTGGCGCCTTTCGGGGTGGCCCTGCTGATCGGTTATGACCAGGGGCGCAAGGAAAGAATTCATACCCTGGACGGTCGTGATGACTACTTGAAGGGAATGGGCAACCTGGACAGCACTGCCCTGGTCGGGGCGGAAGTGTACTGGATCCTGCCGAACGGCCGCCTGTTCGTTCGCGGTCTGCAATCGAGCCAGAACCGTAACTACGATGGCGAAAGCCTGGGGCGCACGGCGTACCTGGAAGCCGGGGTCGCCACTGCATACCCACTGTCTTCGACCTTGACCCTGGACTCGACGCTGTACGGCACCTGGAGCAACGAGAACGACATGATGGCCCGCTTCGGCGTCACGGCCCAGCAAGCCGCACGCACCCGGTTCGATGAGTACCACCCGGGTGGCGGAATGCGGGACGTGACCTTGAAGCTGGGCCTGACCTGGCAATGGCAGCCACAGCTGGCACTGGAAGGTGGCATCAAGACCTATGCCCTGGTCTCCGACGCCCGCGACAGCCCGCTGACGGGTGAGAAGGTCGGAGCAGGTGCCTACCTGAATGCCTTGTACCGGTTCTGATCAACCGCCGGGACCGTGTGCGACATAAAGAAGGAAGCAGTCGATGAAAAAAGTACATGAACCCTGGGGGGTGACGCTGTCCCTGGCCGGCTTGCTCTGGTCGGGGCTGGTACTTGCCGAGGATGCCACCACGACCGTCACGGACCCTCATTTCAAGCTGGCTCCAGGCTATCTCGCCCCGGCCGAATTGCCAGTGCGCCTGGCGTTGCTCGGCGCCCCACCCAAACCTGACTCTGCGGCGCTGGCACGGGACGAGGAAGCACGCCGTGCCGCGCTGGCGCTGCGTGGCTCGGTCCGGGAGAAACTCGCGGCGGCGGACGCGGAACTGTCATTCCCGGGCCCGGCGAAAACATTCTCCTGCGCGCTGGGCACCCAGATCAGCGAAAAAGACACGCCTCATCTCTATACGTTGATGCAGCGCACCCTGACGGATGCAGGCGGCTCCACCTACGCCGGGAAGAATGCCTACAACCGTACCCGCCCCTTCGTGGTGCACAACGAAGGCACGTGCCGCAAGGACATGGAGCCACTGCTGCGCACGGATGGTTCCTGGCCATCCGGCCACTCCGCTGCGGGCTGGGCCTGGGGCCTGGTCCTGGCCGAGATCAATCCTGCGCGCGCCACCGAATTGATGACCCGTGGCCTGGCATACGGCCAGAGCCGGGTGATATGCGACGCACACTGGCAGAGCGACGTGGATGCCGGCCGCATCATGGGGGCCGCCACGGTGGCGAGCCTGCACAGCAATCCGGCGTTCCTGGCGGACCTGGCGGCGGCGAAGGAAGAGGTCAAGGCGGCTCAGAAGGCCGGTCTGAAGCCTACACAAGACTGTGGGGCCGAGGATGTGGCGCTCGCGCTGACCCAGCACTGATCGGAGAAACACCATGATGCACAGTGATCACCCCCGTTCATCGTCACGGCTCAGGCATGCCCGCCTGGCTCTGCTGGTCAGCGCCTTCACGGCCGCCGGCTCCAGCCTGCCGATCGTGGCCATGGCAGCAGACGATGACAGTTGGCAGTTCAACGGCGGGCCTTACCTGTGGGGCGCCGGGATCCGTGGACACGTGGGCCACCGTAGCACCGGGACGCAGTTTATAAAGTCCGACTTCTCGGACATCGCGCGCACTGTCGATATGTCGGTGATGCTGATGGGCGAGGCGCGGCGCGGCCCCTACAGCGTGCTCGCCGACTTGATGTACATCGACACCGATACCCGCAACCGTCTACCAGCGGGTGCTCCGGCGTCCAAGCTTGAGGTGGAAAGCAAGACGGCTTCCGGATTCCTGGGGGGCGGATATACCGTGTTGGGGGATGACAATCATCGGTTGGACGTCGCGGGCGGCGTGCGCGTCTGGTACAGCAGCACCGCCATCACCCTGCATGGTGGACCTGCTGGCGGCCTGTCCGGGTCCGACCAGGCTACCTGGGCGGACGCCATGGTGGGGCTGCGCGGGCACTATGCCGTGAATGACCGATTCTGGTTGTCATCCTGGGGCATGGTGGGTGCCGGGCAGTCCCGGGAAGACTGGGATCTGGCCGCACTGGCGGGCTGGGAGTTCTTGCCCGGCTTTTCCGCGGTGGCCGGTTACCGGGCCATGGGGGTGAATTATCGCCATGACGGTTTTGTCTACGACATTGTCCAGAAGGGGCCACTGTTGGGTATCAGTGGGCGATTCTGAGTCTTTCATAGAGCCTTGCCCGACATCCCTCCTCGCTTTCAAATTCCCTTCAGTACCACGCCGCTCTCCAAGCCCCTATCAAGGGGGCTATCAGTTATTTAATCCAAATATATTCCTTATATATTTCAATCAATTAAAAACGCACTCCTGCCGCAGAAAGTAAAAACATTCATGACCTGTTCATAAAAGAACAGTCGCCCCCATCAGTCATCGTTGTTTTACAACGATCAATTTTCTCGAACATCCCGTTCGATATTTTCTCATATTCACAGAAGCCAATTAGATCGATCATGCGCCACGACTCACGCAGATGCAGGGTGAAACGGTGGGATGGATAACTAATCTGATCGCCTATTTAACAGGCAGTCAGTCAGCTCAAAACACACCTCAAGAGGAAGTACGCATGGCTAAGGTATTGGTTCTTTATCATTCGATGTACGGTCATATCGAAACAATGGCCCAGAGCGTGTCGGAAGGTGCCCGGAGCGTTCCCGGGGTCGAGGTCACCCTCAAACGCGTACCCGAAACCATGGACCCGGAAGCCTTCAAGGCTGCCCATGGGAAAGTGGATCAGAGCGCTCCGGTGGCCACACCAGGCGAGCTGGGCGACTACGACGCAATCATCCTGGGTACTCCGACCCGCTTCGGCAACATGTCGGGCCAGATGCGCAACTTCCTCGACCAGACCGGCGGGCTGTGGGCCAAGGGTGGCCTGGTTGGCAAGCTCGCCAGTGTATTCACCTCGACGGGTACTGGTGGTGGCCAGGAAATGACCATTACCTCCACGTGGACCACCCTGGCTCACCACGGCATGATCATTGTGCCCATCGGTTATAGCTCGCCAGCCTTGTTCGACACTTCCAGTGTCGGCGGTGGCACGCCTTATGGCGCATCCACCATTGCCGGTGGTGACGGCTCTCGCCAGCCTGATGCCCGTGAATTGGAGATCGCCCGTCATCAAGGCCAATACGTGGCACAACTGGCGGTCAAACTGAGCAAGTAATAAATCGCCAGGTAAGCGCTGAGGCAGACACTGCATAAGCAGTGTCTGGCTGCGACTCCCGGCGTGGCACCCTACAAAACAAAGCCCTCGCATCGTTGCGAGGGCTTTGTTGTTTCTGGGCTAATGCCCCTGCCTCCCGAGACAGCGGGCACCGACTGCTAATACCCACTTCACCAGGCCAATTCGAACAGAAGGACTCACCCCCCTCAGATTGCCCTATGTGCCCGCAGCCCCCGGCCGGCAAGGCGTTGCGGAGGGTGGTGCTATACTTTTTTAGCTAGCGACAAGCGTGCGGTGTTATCCAGAGCGGCAGGAAAAACGGTCTGGAATTTCAGATAACGACTGCAGAAAAAATGGGGGCCTCTGCGACGATGAAGTAGGAGGTGACTCATGAACCGACACTTTTACATCAGCGATAATCTCGACGAGCTGGAAACCGTTGAAAGCGAACTGGAAGCCAGCGGCATCAGTACCGAGCAGATTCATGTGCTCAGCGACCGGGATGCCGATGTCGAGCAGCATCACCTGCATGATGTGAATTCACTCATGAAGCAGGATGTCGTTCACTCCGGTGAGATTGGCGCGGTCATTGGCATACCGCTCGCGGCATTGGTACTGCTCGGTGCCTATCTGGCAGGTTGGACCGAGTCCGCGGCAGGCTGGGTGCCGTTCATCTTCCTGGCGATCGTGATCCTGGGCTTCTGTATCTGGGAAGGCGGTTTCTTTGGTATCCAGGTACCCAATGCCCATTTCAGCAATTTGAAAAAGACGGTAAGGGACGGCGAGCACATCTTCTTCGTGGATGTGGAACCCGCTCAGGAAGCTGTCCTGGATCGGGTCATCAGCCATCACCCACAGCTGCAGGTCGCCGGAACCGGCGCAGCAGCCCCTCACTGGGTAGTGGCCTGGCTGCAGAAATGGCATCAGTTCAAGCGAACGATATAGAACGCCGTTGAACGCCGGAGGCGGAAGCAGGTCATTGCCCGAGGAAAATCCCCCGGGTGGAAAACACGTAATCCGCCTCGGCTGCCATCAGGCCCACCAGCACCAGCAGACACAAGGGCGGGACGAGTATGGCGTAGACCATCGCCAGGCGTTCCCACGCCATGTGCATGAAGATGGAAACGATCAGGCCCGCCTTCAACAGCATGAGGACCAGGATCAGCGACCACCTGAAATAGCCCTGGAAGTGAAAGTAGTCGACCAGGTAGGACAGGGTACTGAGTACGAACAACAGCCCCCAGATCTTCAGGTACAAGCTCACTGGATGCTGTTGACCTTGTGCATGTGCCATCGCCGGTACTCCTCTGCGGGCTCACCATAAGTAGAAGAAAGCGAAGATAAATACCCACACCAGGTCCACGAAGTGCCAGTACAGCCCGGCGATCTCGACGATCTGATAGTTGCCGGAGCGCTCGTAGTCACCGCGCAATACCTTGAAGGCGACGATGCACAGATAAATGACGCCGATCGATACATGCAGCCCGTGGAATCCGGTGATCATGAAAAAGCTGGCACCGAATTGCGCGGCGCCCATGGGGTTCGACCAGGGGCGTACGCCTTCGGCGATGAGCTTGCTCCACTCGAACGCCTGCATGCTGACAAAGGTCGCCCCGAAGGCCGCGGTAGCCAGCATCAGGGCCGCGCATTTGCCGCGTACACGGCGATAGGCGAAGTTCACGGCCATGGCCATGGTGCCGCTGCTGCTGATCAGCACGAAGGTCATGATGGCGATCAGGATCAACGGGATTTCAACGCCACCGATGGTCAGGGCGAACACTTCGCTGGGGGTCGGCCAGGGGGCGGTGGCACTCATGCGCACCGACATGTAGCCGGTCAGGAAGCAGGTGAAGATAAAGGTGTCGCTGAGCAGGAAGATCCACATCATCGCCTTGCCCCAGGGCACCCGCTTGAACACATCCTGATCCGAGGCCCAGTCGGTGGCGATGCTCTTCCACCCCGCTACCAGCGTATCGGGTGGGGGCGGGACGGGATCTTCCGGAGGGGTTGCTGAGGGCAATGCCATGGCTTCACCTCAGGCCGCAGAACGCGGCGATGGCTTGATAGGTTTCCGGCGTGCTGGTCAGCAGGAAGAAGAGGACGATCCAGAGCCCCAGCAGGTAATGCCAATAGATCGCGCAGAGCTCCACGCTGGAGGCCAGTTGCGACAGCGCAACCCGTCGCAGGAACCGGGCGCCGACGGTGCCCCAGGCCACCAGGCCTCCCAGCAGATGCAGCCCGTGCACGCCGGTCAGCAGATAGAAAAAGCTGTTGGCCGGATTAGCGGAGACGAAATAACCCCAGTCGACGAACTGCTTCCAGACCCAGAGTTGCCCCCCGATAAAGGCGATCGCAAAGACGCCGCCCAGGGTGAAGCCGAGGCGGGTCCCGCTCAACGCGCCCCGCCGGGCGGCCAGTCGCGCCCACTGCAGGCTGACACTGCCCAGCACCAGCAGGATCGTGTTCAGCCAGAGTTGCCGGGCACTGGCCAGCGGCGCCAACGGGTCGGTCAGCGGCTGCCAGTCCACCATTTGCGAACGCGCGATAAAGGCCAACAGGAACAGCAGGAACAACGAGGTCACCGCCCCCAGGAACACGCGCAGGCCCACTTTTGCGGCTTTCGCCCTATCGAAGCCTGGCACCCGAGAGCTGTCGGGGGGCTGGCTCCAACGGCCTCCGGCGCCGGCGCTTTCGGTGTTTTTCAATAGCGGCCCGTTCATGGTCTTTCGCCCGCGATCCTGGCTTCTGCGCTGCGCTGCCTCATCTGCTCCAGCTCCTGGGCAGAGACCGTCTGCGGCACGAAGTCCTGCTCTATCCCGGGCACGCTGTAGTCATAGGCCCAACGGTGCACCACCGGCAGCTCCGGCCCCCAGTTGCCATGGACGGGCGGGGTGTCCGGCGTCTGCCACTCCAGGCTGGCCGCCCCCCATGGGTTCGGGCCTGCCGGCTTGCCTTTGAAGGCACTCCAGGCCAGGTTGAAGAGGAACAGCAGCTGGCATACCCCGACCGTCAGCGCGACAACGGTGATGAACGCATTCAGTTGCTGCGCCGATTGCGGGATGAAGTCGTAGTTCTGCCAGGCGTAATAGCGCCGGGGCATGCCCAGCAGCCCCAGGTAGTGCATGGGGAAGTAGATGCAGTAGGTCCCCAGGAAGGTTATCCAGAAATGCAGCTTGCCCAGGGTGTCGTTCATCAGGCGCCCGGTGATCTTCGGAAACCAGTGATAGATGGCGCCAAATATCACCAGGATCGGCGCCACCCCCATCACCATGTGGAAGTGGGCCACCACGAAATAGGTGTCCGACAGCGGGATATCCACAATCACGTTGCCGAGAAACAAGCCGGTGAGCCCACCGACCAGGAAGGTGACGATAAAGGCCAGGGCGAACAGCATCGGCACCGTCAGGTGGATGTCGCCATGCCACAGGGTCAGCACCCAGTTGTAGACTTTCAGCGCGGTCGGCACGGCGATGATCAAGGTGGTGGCGGCGAAAAAGAAGCCGAAGTACGGGTTCATCCCGCTGACGTACATGTGGTGCGCCCAGACCACGAAGCTCAACACGCCGATGGCGACGATGGCCCACACCATCATGCGGTAACCGAAGATGTTCTTGCGCGCATGGGTGCTGATCAGGTCGGAGACCAGGCCGAACGCCGGGAGGGCGACGATGTAGACCTCCGGATGGCCGAAGAACCAGAACAGGTGCTGGAACAGTATCGGGCTGCCGCCCTGGTGCGCGAGCTGCTGCCCCATCGAGATCACCGCCGGCATGAAGAAGCTGGTGCCCAGCAGCTTGTCGAACAGCATCATCACGGCGCTGACGAACAAGGCGGGAAAGGCCAGCAGGGCCAGGATCGAGGCCATGAAGATGCCCCAGACGGAGAGCGGCATGCGAAACAGCGTCATGCCGCGAGTGCGTGCCTGCAGCACCGTGGTCACGTAGTTCAGCCCGCCCATGGTGGCGGCGACGATGAAGATCGCCAGCGACACCAGCATCAACACGATGCCCCATTCGGTTCCCGGGGTGCCCTGGGTGATCGATTGCGGCGGATAGAGTGTCCAGCCCGCCCCGGTGGGCCCGCCCGGGACGAAGAAGCTGGAAAGCAGCACCAGGACCGAGAGCAGGTAGAACCAGAAGCTCAGCATGTTGACGTAGGGGAAGACCATGTCCCGGGCGCCAACCATCAGCGGAATCAGATAGTTGCCGAAACCGCCCAGGAACAGCGCCGTCAGCAGGTAGATGACCATGATCATGCCGTGCATGGTCATCGCCTGGTAATAGGTGCTGGCATCCATGAACTCGAGGCTGCCGGGAAAGCCGATCTGCATGCGCATCAGGCCGGACAGCACCAGGGCGACGAGCCCCACGGATATCGCCGTCAAGGAATACTGGATAGCGATGACCTTGTGGTCCTGGCTCCAGATATAGCGCGTGAAGAAGCTCTTCGGTTCGTGCAGGACTTCTGTTTCTGCGTGCTCGACATAAGCCATCAGGTCATCCTCCGCTAAGTTTCGGAGCATTTCCGGCTATTTACGGCGACTTGCCCGATTCCACCTTGCCGGCATCCGCGTCGACAGCAGCTTTCGACTTGATGAAGGCGATCAGAGCGTCCAGTTCCTTGTCATTGGGGGTAAAGGTCGGCATCACTGCGGCATAACCCTTGACGATCGCAGCGCCAGGTTGGCGCACGGAATCCTTCAGGTAGCCCTCATCGACCTTGATCTGAGAACCATCGGCCAGGGTTTCCGTCTTGCCGTACAAACCCTGCCAGCTCGGGCCGATACCCTGGCTGCCATCGACACTGTGGCAGGCCAGGCAACCCAGCGATTCGGCCAGCCGTTGTCCCTGCGCCGCCAGCTCATCCTGTGCGCCCGCAGGGCCTTGCTCGTTCTGCCCCGCGGCACTCAGCGACTTGATGAAGGCCACCACGGCGGCCAGGTCATCCTGGGTGAAAGTATAGGCCACCATGACCGGCGGGAATCCCTGGACCAGCCTGGCCTGCGGCTTAAGAATCGACTCCTTGAGGTAGGCCTCGTCGACCTGGACGCTGCTGCCATCGGCCAGCGGTTCCGAGCGGCCGTACAGATCCTTCCAGCCCGGGCCCAGGCTGGTGCTGCCGTCCTGGCTATGGCACGCGCGGCAGCCATGGCTTTCCACCAGTTGGCGACCTTTTTCCAGCAGGCTGTCCCGGCTTGGCGTGGCGACGCTCGTCAGCGTCTGGGCAAAGGTCGGCTGGCTGGCGAACCATTGGTCGAAAGCACCCTGCTCCTCGACAATCAGATGGCCGCGCATATTGAAATGCCCCAGGCCACAGTACTCGGCGCACAGCACTTCAAACTTGCCGAGCCGGGTCGGGGTAAACCAGAAGTGGGACACCATGCCCGGCACCATATCCATCTTTGCGCGCATCTGCGGAACATAGAAATCGTGCAGGACATCCTTTGCCCGCAGCAGGACTTTTACCGGCCGATCGATGGGCAGGCGCACTTCATTGTTCATGACCAGCACATCGTCCTGCCCCGCAGGGTCATTGCGATCAAGACCGAAGGGGTTGCCGGGATCGATCCATTTGACATCCGCCTTGCCGAGTTTTCCGTCCTGTCCGGGAAAGCGAAAAGCCCACTGCCACTGCTGGGCAACCACTTCGAGCTGGGTAGCCTCTTGCGGCACCTGGACGAAATCGTTGTAGACCACAAGGCCGGGCGCCAGCATGCCGATGATGCCCAGCGAGGTGAGGATGACCAGCCACCCTTCCAGCTTCTTGCTTTCCGGCTGGTAGTGCGCCCGGACACCTTCCCGATGACGGAAGCGAATCACGGCGATGGCCATGAATACCGTGATGGCGATGAAAAAGATGCCGGTGATGACCAGGGTGATCAGCAGCGTGGTGTCTATCGACCCCCAGTTGGAGGCCGCCGGCGTCATCTGCCAGGGAGCAAGCAGGTGAAACAGCACTGAAGCGACAACGACTAGAACCAAGATGATTGCTATCGCCATTTTCTCGTCATCCTGTGCCGGTTGTTCTGTGGCCATGCAAACGCAACGTCGCCCAACCGCAGCGTCACACCGATGTCTAATCCTCCTCCCAAGCCTGCTGGAACATTGCCTCTATCCCCGGGGCAAATCTTCTGAAAAGTATAGTGCGCCCCAACGGACGTGCGGCGCCGGGTCCCTACGCGACACCGAGCCAGGGAGCTGTGGCACCACCACGTCCCTTTCCCCTGATGGCCATCCCCAACACCCGCCAACCATGCTCAAATAGCCCCCCCCCCGCTTTTGCCACAAGCCACACCCGATCCGGAGCCGAACATGAAAAGAACCGCCGCCCTGACCTTGACCCTGATGCTCAGCCTGCTGTCGCTCCACGCCCAGGCAGAAGCAGTGGGCGATGCCGAGGCCGGTGGCAAGCTGTTCAAGCGCATTTGCGGCGGCTGCCACAATATCGGGCCTTCGGTGCGCAGCTCTTTCGGGCCGCAGCTCAATGGCATTTTCGGGCGCACGGCGGGGAGCGTGGCGGACTATCAGTACTCCGATGCGATGAAGTCGTCCGGCATCGTCTGGACCCGCGACAAGCTGGTGGCCTACCTGGAAGATCCGAAGGCGGTGGTGCCTGGTACGCGGATGATTTTCTGGGGGCTGAGCGATCAGGAGAAGATCGATAATCTGCTGGCTTATCTGCAGAGCTTTCAGGCGCAATAACTCGTCGGTCGGAGATCAACCCGGACTGAGCAACAACCGCTCTCCGATCCGCGGGCGCTTCGCGCCCGATCGCAGCCTGGCGGCAGCGGCTACAGGAGGCTCGTCCCTGGATGGGACAACACCCACAAAAAAGCCCCGAACCAGTCGGGGCTTTTTCTATTGTTGGCCTGGTATCAGGCCGCGATCAGGCATTCATCAGAACACGTTGATCGGGTAGTCGACGAACACACGCAGTTCGTTACCGCTGTCGTTGTAGCCGCTGGACTTCTGCGATACGCGCAGGATCGAGCTACGAACCTTGACGCTCAGGTCCTTGGCCGGGCCGCTCTGGACCACGTACTTGAACTGGTTGAAAATTTCGCGCTCGGTGCCGCCAGTGGTGGTGTGGCCCTCGCTGTTGGTGGAGGTGATGTTGTCACCACGCACGTAAGCCAGGTTGTAGGTCAGGCCCGGTACGCCGAAGGCGCCGAAGTCCAGACCGTAGCCCAGCTGCCAGCTGCGCTCGTCTTCAGCGTTGAAGTCGGACCAGTAGGAGTTGGCCAGGTAGATGGTGTTGCCGCCATCGCCCACGCGGTGCTGCTCTTTCTGGTAGCCGCCGTAGGCGTAGCCCAGGTTGCTGTCGCCGGTGCTGCGCTGGTGCGCCAGGGTGAAGGAGTGCGGGCCGGTGGCGTAGGTGGCTGCCAGGCTCCAGATCTTGTTGTCCTGGCCGCCTGCTTCTTTGAACTCGGCGTAGGACTTGTCCAGCTTGGTGCGGTAGCCGTTGAAGTCGAAGGTCAGGGACTGATCGGTGGCCAGCGGGAACACGTAGTTCAGGTTCACGTACTGCTTCTTCAGCACGTCTTCGACGTCGGAAGCGTACAGCGAGCCCTTGAACTGTTCGGTGAACTGGTAGCTGCCGCCCAATACGTTGATCGACTTCAGGCCACCGCTGTCACGGCCTTCGGCGCTTTTACGCGATTCGGCGGTGAAACGACCGGCGTTCAGCTCCAGGCCCTTGATCTCTTTGGAGGTGATCAGGGTACCGGTGTAGCTTTCCGGCAGCAGACGGCCATTGTCGTAGCTCAGCACCGGCAGGGCCGGCATCTGGTCACCGTAGGTCAGGACGGTGTTGGACAGGCGGAATTTGACCGCGGCGCCGGCCTTGGCCAGGTCGCCTGCCGGGCTCTTGTTGCCGCCTTCGCTTGGCTTGAAGAAGTCGATGCCCTGGCCGCCGCTGTGGCTGCCTTTATCCAGGCGCAGGCCGTACAGGCCAAAGGCGTCGACGCCCACGCCCACGGTGCCTTGGGTGAAGCCCGACGAGAAGGTACCGATGGCCGCTTGACCCCACTCGCGCTGGTCATCGTTACCGTTTTTCTTGTCGCGATTGATGTAGGCGTTGCGCAGCAGGATTTTCAGGCTGCTGTCCTCGACAAAACCCTTGGACTCAGCCTGGTCGTTAGCCATAACTTGAGTACTGCTCAGAATCCCCAGTGCGATCAGACCGATCCGCTTGTTCAACATTTTATTTTCCTTATTACGGGTTGATGACGCGCTGTGGTGCTCCTTGGAAACGGCGCTTAAGCGCTCTTTTTTCAGGCCAGAACAAAAAGACCCGCCCACGAAGAGTCGCGGCGGGCCTTTTATTATTTGAATGTTATGGCCGTTGGCCACAGGCGTTGGCGCGAATCCTATCTGCGCCCCGAACAGTGTGTCAATTTCAAGAATCGTCTGAAAATAGGCGAAAATCGTCTAAGAACTTAACGATCCTTGATGGCCAGTTGCACGGTATGGCTGTCGACGAACTGTTCGAAGTGCGTGACCTTGCCATCCTTGAGGGTCCACAAATGGGCCACGCGGGCATTCAGCGGTTTGCCCGTGGCTTTATAGACGCCGCTGTAATTGCCGTAGGCGAACACCTTGTCGCCCTGGGCCACATAGTTCTCGACGGTGAAGGCAAAGCCTTCCCATTCGGTGGCCAGGCGCTTGAAGACATTCTCCACCACGGCATCGAAACCGATGTAGGTGCCGGCGTAGGGAAAGCCTGCCGCCTCGGTCCAGCGCGCATCGGCGGCCAGGGCGGCGGCGGTGTTTTTCGCGTTCTCCTGGGAGTTGGCCCCTTCGTAGGTGCTTTTGATCAGTGCCAGGTTATCCATGGGTGACTCCGTCAATAAGTGGGTGTTTCAAAGGGCGCAACCGTCCAGGCCACAGGCCTGCAGGCTCGGTGAAAGCTCGACCTCAGGCGTACCGAAGGCCTCGCGCAGCCAGTCGGCGAACGCCTGCGGCTTGCCCAGCCAGGGGCTGATATCGATCAGCCTGAACTGACCGTCCTGTTCCAGCACCAGGGTCGGAAAACCCTGGCCACCGACCCGGGCCAACAAGGCGCGGCTGGCCTTGATGTGCTCGTCCAGGCTATTCGCCGCGGCGTATTCGAAGGCTTCCTCGAACTCGCCGCGCTCAAAGCCCAGGCCTTCGGCGAGCTCCAACAGTACGTCGACATCGGCGATGCGTCGCCCTTCGACGTAATGCGCCGTCTGCAAGCGTCCGAGCAATTCCAGGCCGCGCCCGGCGAGCGCCTGCGCCGCCAGGACCGCGGCGATCGGCGGGGCCGAATCGAAGACCGCCGAATGATCGCGCAGCAAACCTTCGAAGTAGGCCTCGCCGAACGGCTGCCCGGTGTATTCGGCAATGCGCCGGTCATGGGGCATGACGTAGTCGCGCAGTTGCGGCGAAACCTGCTGGCAGTTGCGCCCGGTCATCATGCCGCCGCCATGGGCCACCACCGGCAGCACCGCCTGGGCCGCCTGCACCAGCGGCTTGGCGCCGTAGCACCAGCCGCACAAAGGATCGTAGATGTAATGAAGGGTCGCTGCCGACATGCAAGGCTCCGGGACAAAGGCCGATAAATTCGATGGCGGCAGACTATGCCCGTGGCCCACAGGAAAAAACGCTGGAATGGCTTTTAGTCTGTTTCGGGAATCGGTCGAATCGGCGTGTATCCACTTCATTTCAATCAAGACACAAATTGAAACAATCCGCCCGGGGAACTTTCCAAGAATAATTAACGAAAGTAAATAGCAAGCATTACCATTCGCGACCACTGTTTCCTTCACCCTTCTGGATGCGTTTTTCCATGCCTGCCCCCTTCCGCCTGACTCCCCTCACCCTTGGCTTTTGCGCCTCACTGACGGCCGGTTTCACCTGCGCCGCCCCGACCACCCTGCCAGCCACCGCCATCAGCGCAGAAGTCGATGCCGACGATCCACGAGTCAAGGAAGTCAGCACCGCGACCCGCACCGCCACGCCGGTGCGCTATGTGCCGCAAGCCATCGACTCGGTGAAGACCAGCAACGTGCTGGACTACGGCATCAACGATCTGGGCACGGCCCTGAGCGGCATTCCCAACGTCAGCAGCGGCGCCGACACTCGCTTCGACAGCCTGCGCATTCGCGGCTTCGACGCCAGCAACGACTTCTACCTCGACGGCGTCCGTGACGACAGCCAGTACGTGCGCGACCTGCACAACATCGAGCGCATCGAGGTGCTCAAGGGCCCGGCGGCGGTGCTTTACGGCCGTGGCAGCCAGGGCGGGATCGTCAACCGGGTGAGCAAGCTGCCGCAGTTCGGCCGCCACTCCAGCGTCGAAGTCAAAGGCGGCAGCGAAGACCTGCGCAGCCTGTATGCCGACCTCAGCGCCGACCCCAGCGAGAACATCAGCCTGCGCCTGAACATGGGCAACCAGGACAACAACAGCTTCCGCGACGGCGTCAGTGGCAGTCGCCAGCTGTTCGCGCCGTCCATGAGCTGGCAGTTGACGCCGGACCTGAACTGGCTGGTGCAGTACGAATACAGCCGCTACAACCGCACGCCGGACCGCGGCATCCCGGGGATCGACGGGCGCCCGGCGGACGTGAGCCGCGACACCACTTACGGCGACAAGCGCGACTACATCGACGACAAGTCCCAGTCCCTGCGTTCCAAGCTCAGCTACGAGCTGAACGACAACTGGCAACTGCGCCATACCCTGAGCCTGTTCAAGCTCAACAGCGATTTCGACAACACCTACCAGACCGGCTACGACAGCCGCACCAAGCGGGTGAACCGCCAGCGCTGGCAGCAGGACCTGAACACCCGCAACATTTACAACAACCTCGAAGTCGAAGGCACCTTCGATACCTTCGGCCTCGAACACCGGCTGCTGACGGGTGTCGAGCTGGGCAGCCAGCGACGCGATCCGAAGCTCTACACCGCAGCGGCGGTCAGCGCCGGTGGCCAGGCCGTGCCGTCCCTGGACCCGTTCAACCCGGATAAAAACCTGCGCCATACCGGGAAAATGGTGGCGTCCAGTTACAACCACAGCGAGGTGGAAAGCCGCGCCGTCTATGTCCAGGACCAGCTGCGCCTGAACGATCAGTGGCAAGTGCTCGCCGGCCTGCGCTACGACAACTTCAACGTCGAGACCCACAACAAGCTTCTGGATCGCAAGGACGACCGCGACAGCCACAGCACCAGCCCCCGCCTGGGTGTGGTCTGGACTCCGCTGGAGAACCATTCCTTCTACGCCTCCTGGAGCAAGAGCTTCTCCCCCGTCGGCGGTGGCCTGATCGGCATCACCCCGAACGCCAACGGCAACACCAACGACCTGAGCCCCGAGCGTACCCGGCAGAAGGAAATCGGGGTCAAGAGCGACTGGCTCGACGACCGCTTCAGCACCACCCTGGCGGTCTATGAGCTGGAGCTCTACAACCGCCGCAGCCGCAGCGTGGAAGACCCGAACGTGATCCTGCTGACCGGCCTGCAACGCTCACGCGGCGTGGAACTGACCGCGGCCGGCAAGATCGTTGGCAACTGGTCGATACGCGGTGGCATCGGCCTGCAGGACGCGACTGTGGTCAAGAGCAATAACGGTGACGAAGGTAACCGGGTGAACAACGTGGCCAAGCGCAACGGCAGCCTGTTCGTGACCTGGAAACCGGAAATGGGCTGGTACGCCGAGACCGGCCTGACCCTGGTGGGTGATCGTTATGCCGACAACGCCAATACCGTGATGCTTCCGGGCTATGGCCGCTGGGACGCCCTGGCCGGCTTCCGGCAGAAGGACTGGGACCTGCGGGCCGCGCTGAACAACATCAGCGACCGCACTTACTACTCCTCGGCTACCAGCGCCGGGCAGATCCAGTTCGGCGACCCGCGCAGCCTGGTGGTGACCGGTACCTACAGCTTCTAAAACGCAGCCATGGATACGGCCAGCCATCGCGTGAGCGCGGTGGCGGCCTGGCGTCCGCTGCGCGGCCGATCGCAGCCTGCGGCAGCGGCTACACATGATCGCGTGTACCGAACTATCGGGTTGCACCCTGTAGCCGCTGCCGAGCACCGCGAGGCTGCGATCGACCGCGAAGCGGGCGCCGCTCTTGGGCCCGCTGGAGGTCCTTCGGACCTATCGCAGCCTGCGGCAGCGGCTACACACGATCGCATGTACCGTACTATCGGATTGCACCCTGTAGCCGCTGCCGAGCACCGCGAGGCTGCGATCGACCGCG
>NZ_JAQZAB010000108.1:0-75757 GCF_028640915.1 Pseudomonas sp. B3G-3
TTGCCGACGGCGAAGGTAAAGCGCAGATCGGATTGGGCCGGCATGGCGTGCTCCCTGCAGCACCGGATTCGCTCCGGTACGCCTGTTCTTCGATTAAGGGGCGGTGTGCTGCAGCCTTCAGTATGAATTCGACGACCTGCAGGAAGCGCCTAAGGAATCCTCCATCGTGCATGGAGGGGTGGTAGAAAAGAAATCAGAAGAATCCCAAAATTCCCAAGAAATCCCGATATTGTGATAGGTCGCTGTCGGACAGCACCTCAGTCACATTGGACTTGGGAAAGTAGCCACCGCCGCAATGCGGCGGTGGCTCGGAAGCTTAGGCTTCCTGCGGCTTGCGCCAGTCGTCGGAGGCTTCGGTACCAGCGATGACATGGGTCCAGGTAATCTTGCGGTATGCCATGGCCACCTTGACCGACTGGGTGTACTCAGCCTTGCTCGGGTCCTGAGCGTGAGGCAGAGCAGTGTTGATGTTGACGATGGTGGCGTCTTCGAGCTTGGTGGTGAAGAAGTGTTCCTGCTTGCCTTCGGTGGAGGTGCGGTACCACTTCACTTCCACTTCCGGCAGCATTTCGCCTGTAGCGAGGGCTTGGTACAACAACGGAGTAGCCTTGTTCAGCGCGGCAGTGAAGATGAACGCCTTGTGCACGCGCTGGCCGGACGGCTGGCCGCTCTGCGGGTCGGTAGGAGTGGCGATCAGGTGTTCGATTTCCTGGACCAGGATCTGGTCCTCATGACCTTCTTGATAGACGTTGCCGACCGAGTCGGCGCTGAAGGCGCCTTGGGTGATATTGCCCTGAGTCTTACCCTTGATGCTGATATAAGCCGGAGTAGGCATGGATGACTTCCTTCATTGCGTTGGCGAAGAGGTCCTCTTGACCTCATGGATGTGTCATCGGTGATGACTACCGCCATATCGCAAGTGCTGTGCCAGATTTTCCTAGTATCAATAAAATTCAATTAAAACAAATGCTTGTGCTTAATTTTCCATCCCTGCTCTCGAAAAGAGGAGGCAAAAGCCCCGCGTATTGATTTTTTTGTGAGGCCATCGGGCCAGTTTTGGCTCGATGGCTAATAACTAGCTGAAATCTATATCTAATTTTCGAGTCATCGTTGTCTTGGTCGAGTCAATGTTGGCTCGCTACGGGCTGCACTGCAGTTGGCACTTCCCCTTTTTGGACCGCACCCAATTGCGGTGGGCAGGGGCCTCTGCACACTAGCTCCGTGGAAGTGCTTGATCTTTCAAGATGCAGCACTATGGGTCGCGCGCCTCGCCGCGCAAGCTGGTGTCCTTCGGTCCAGTCATCGTCACACTGCATGATGTCTGTCGAAGTTCGAAAACAGCAGATGATGGCTGGAAGATATTCAACTTCCAAAGCCACGCTGGTTGATCGAGAGCTGGTCTCGGCGTTCAGTAGCACGAGTACGATTCTTCGCCAGGGAAGAGTTAGTTCCGATCTCCACCCTCCGAGCTTCCGTAGTAGCGACGCTACCTAGTTTCTCTTCGACAAGAGTCGGATCCGTATTTAAGGAGGAATCCGGCCGTCAATCGGATAGATCTCGTGTACTGGGCGCCTTTCCGCAGGCAGTCTCTCTGAATCGCAAGCGATGAGCCGCCAGTTGATCAAGCACGGCCCGGTGGTGGAGCGGGGTGTTGCTGGAAGCCGTCTTCTGGCTCCGGCAAGCGCCGAGTAACCTGAATCAGGAGTAGCAACAGATGGGCTTTCTCGCTGGGAAACGTGTTCTGATCGTCGGTGTCGCCAGCAAGCTGTCGATCGCCTCCGGTATCGCCGCCGCCATGCACCGTGAAGGCGCCGAGCTGGCCTTCACGTATCAGAATGAAAAACTCAAGGGCCGGGTCGAGGAGTTCGCCGCCGGCTGGGGTTCCAGCGCCGAGCTGTGTTTCCCCTGCGACGTGGCCAGTGACAAGCAGATCGCTCAGGTGTTCAGCGAGCTAGGCAAGAAATGGGATGGCCTGGACTGCATCGTCCACTCCGTGGGGTTCGCCCCCGGCGACCAGCTCGAAGGCGACTTCACCGACGCCACCACCCGCGAGGGCTTTCGCATTGCCCACGACATCAGCGTCTACAGCCTCGTGGCCCTGGCCAAGGCTGGCCGGGAGATGATGAAGGGCCGCAACGGCAGCCTGCTGACCCTGTCCTACCTGGGCGCCGAGCGCACCATGCCCAACTACAACGTGATGGGCATGGCCAAGGCCTCGCTGGAAGCCGGCGTGCGCTACCTGGCCAGCTCCCTGGGCCCGGAGGGCACCCGGGTCAACGCCGTTTCCGCCGGCCCGATCCGCACCCTGGCGGCCTCGGGGATCAAGAACTTCCGCAAGATGCTGGCGGCCAACGAGGCGCAAACCCCGCTGCGGCGCAATGTCACCATCGAAGAAGTCGGCAATGCCGGCGCCTTCCTCTGCTCGGACCTGGCCTCGGGAATCAGTGGCGAGATCATGTACGTCGACGGCGGCTTCAACACCACCGCCATGGGCAATCTCGACGAATGACGGCTGGTTGTGGCGAGGGTCCGCACGCCCTCGTCATAGCGGCGCTAAGAGATGCCACATAGGGAGAGCCGAAATGGAACATAACGAGCCGATGTCTTCGGGGAAGGCACAACGTCCGCGGGATGAACGTCTCCAAGTCGAGGCGATTCTGCCGGACGGGACACCTAGCGAGATCCCCGACAGCGGTATCGTTTGTACGTGGCCGAACGGAGATAGCGTCCTCATATCAAAGTCCTTCTCACCGGATGAGGCCGGGGCTGAAAGTTTCGATGGCGGCGTCATTTGCGAGTGGCCGAACGGCGTGCAAGTCGCCCTTTCGAATTCGGGCGAGGTCAGCGCACAGTTCTGGCTCCGGCAGGTGCAAATTGCTAACTTGGGCAATGTCGTGTCCCATATCATTGAGCAGAAGCTCAACATGATCTCGCATACCGTGCGTTTCATCGGTGGCGGGATTCTGGAGTACACGCATTTATCTGATGGGAGCGGCCTGTCGCTCATCGGCACACGTATCTCGCTTCGCTATGGAGTCGAAGGTGTCGTCACCGTGCTCGGCACTCTTTCAGATGCGGACTTGCCATCCGACTAACTCTTCATTGCTTCAACGACCGGTGCCCGAACGTCAGCACAGCGCTTCGGTATGTACCCGCATTCGCCGACGCTATAGCGGCCAGGCACGGTCAACTCACAAGGAACCGAAATGCAAGAGATTGTCCGCCAGGGTGACATGACAGACCACGGTGGAGTGGTCACGTAGGGCCTCAGCAATCAGACCTAAACAGTCGAAGTATTGCGGGCGTCGGCCACATGGTTGCCTGCCCTAAATGCAAGGATCAGTTGGCGCCTGCCGCAAAGCGAGGCGAAGTTCCCCCACATTGGCGTGCGCCCTATTTCAAGATGCAGCACTATGGGCCCCGTGCCTCGCTGCGCAAGCTGGTGTTCTTCGGTCCGGCCATCGTCAGGGCTGACCGTTTAGGAGAATGATGGGGCGTGCTCCCTGGCCTTGCGCGATTTCACATGATCGAAGCCAGGCTAGACGACATAACGCAGAATGGCCGCTTCTGGGCCAGTACAGGCCCTGGCGTCACCGCGGCTCAAGTGCGTCGCGTGCCGAGTGCACATCTCTTACGCCATGGCTCTACTGCCAGTCTGGGCGCCAGGCAATCCAGGCAAGAAGCCCTACGTAAGCCGGGTGCTTGGTGCGCGGATGTATCTGGCGGATCGTAGAGACACATCCAGGCATGTATTGGGATGCATCTTATGGCTGCATGGGCACAGAGAGGCGCAGCATCTGCAGTGGAAATATACAGGCCATTTCTCCTGCCGCCCTGGAGACTTCAGGTGGTGCCGTAGCCCAAGAAAGCGTTGGCCCAGCCGGGGCTTTCAGTATGCCAAAAGGCGTTGCGAGGCACTGGAGACCTCCGTAGCGGTAGCAACGCGCCTTGTCGAGATGGCGGCGCGATCGGGTTCTGGCTCTATTGCAGGAGCGCTAGACATGCAAAATAAAGCACTGAGGATCTTGGTTGCCGACGAGCAGCACTTTCATAGCATGAAGATCGAAAGGGACCTGAACCTTCTCGGCTACTACAGGGTGGCTCCGGTTCAGAGCCTGCGGGACCTATTGCAACTTGTTGAATACGGCGATGTTCCCATCGACGTGCTCATCGTCAATGCCGCCCTTGGCATACAAGATCACTTCGATCTGATTTCGCTTTGCCGGTATGCCACGCAAATCAGGCACGCTTTGGTCTACGGTCAGGACCTGCCTGCAGGGTTCTCCTGTTCAGCGCCAGCAGGAAGAAAGGTGCGGGCCAATCCGACCTGTCTACCCGATGCCGCATCCCTTCGTGCGCTGATGGCCCAGGTTGATCCATGGAACCGGCATCTAAGGCGTGAGACGGCATCCGTACATTGAGTTTGAGGAGCGCCGCACACCTCTCCGACCACCAGACCTCGCTCCGAGAGGGCCCGGTATTGCACTGATTGCAAATGAATGGGCGGAGCGGGGCATTTGGCCCGTCCGTGAGACAGGATTGATCTGAAAGTTGCTGCGATCATTCTCTTGGAGCTCTTCGGGCGTCAGCCTCGGTTGCTACCGAAGTTCAAAAACATACACTTCGCTTGCGTGTATCCAGAACGGGAATTGCCGTGCAAGTAGAAAAGTTAGGGAAGCGTCTTGCGGTTCGACTGCCAACGAACGTTGTAGAGGCACTTGAGCTGCACGAGGGCGACGACATCGAAATCGTCGTCGATACGCCGCGTAAGTCGGCAGTGCGCAAGAAGCCTAAAGCTGTCGAACTCCGCGATCGTCTACTCCGCTTCGAGCGTCTACGCCGCTTCCGCGGCAAGCTGCCTGCCGATTTCAAATTCAACCGGGACCAGGCCAATGGGCGGGGATAAGGCAGGCCAACCCAAGATCTTTGTCGACAGCAATGTCGTACTCAATCTGCTGTCCGCAGATGACGCGAAGGCGGATCGCTCTGAAGCGCTCTTGGGCAAACGGCCCACGATCAGCGTGCAGGTGCTCAACGAAGTGGCCAGCGTCTGCCAACACCAGTTGAAGATGAGCTGGCGCGAAGTGGGACAGTTTCTTGATGACGTGACAGCCCTCTGCCACGTCACCTCGATGACCTTGGAAGCGCACTCGCTGGCGCAGAAGTTCGCCGAGCGTTACGGTCTGGCGTTTCGCGACGCCTGCATCGTTGCAACGGCTACGATCGAGGGGTGTGGGTCTCTGTACACCCAGGATATGAACGGGTACATCCAGGACGTCAGCCTGGCCCTGAAGGACCCGTTCGTGTGAGGCTCTCCGGCGATTTGAGCGCCAGGCAGAGTGATGTATGGGGTCATCTTGACGAGGTAAGGAATATTCCTTACCATTCTCTATGAGCTAAGTAGAGGAGAACCGCCATGCACGACATTCACGAAGTCGCCACCCTGACCGCCAAGGGACAGCTGACCCTGCCGAAGCCGATTCGACAGGCACTGGGCGTCAGCGTGGGGGGCAAAGTGGCGTTCGACCTACGTGATGGAGAAGTCGTCGTCACCCGAGCTGATGCTGCGCATGAAGACCCGGCCATTGGCGCCTTCCTGCGCTTGCTGGAGATGGACATTCGCGCTGGGCGGCATATTCAGGCATTGCCTGAAGACTTGGCTCAGGCAATGCTCGCCAATGCCGGGCATGCTGTCGCCCTAGAACAAGACATCGACGGCGACGTCGCACTCTGATGCAACGTCATGGCTGGACCTTATTGTTCCATGAGTGTGTGGTCGAGCAACTGAGAAGTTTGCAGACGGCAGCTTTGCGAGCAGAGCAAAATGATCCGGCGGGGTTCGAGAGCAACGCCAACGTCAAGCTGTTCCGTGCGTTGAGCCAGTTGATTGTGGACGTTGTACCTGGTGATCCTGCGCGCGATGATTTTCGACAGAGCAATACGCTGGGTTCTGCCTATCGCCATTGGCGACGCGCAAAGATTGGACGCCGGTTTCGGTTGTTCTTTCGCTACGATTCAAACGCGAAAGTCATTGTGTTTGCCTGGGTCAATGATGAGCAGACACTGCGCTCAGCAGGAAGCAAATCTGATCCGTACGTTGTGTTCGAAAAAATGCTGGGGCGCGGCCACCCGCCAGACGAGTGGGCATCCTTGATTGCCGCCAGTCGCGCGGAATGGGCCCCCAACGAAACATAGCCAGCGCAAGAGCGCGGGAGGTTTCAGTGATGAGCAGTGCGAAGAAAATGACGACCGCGGAGCGTGCCGGCCATGCTGTAGGTCGGTGGCTGAAGTCCGTTGTGCGCCTGGAGTCCTCTGTTGTTCACAAGTTTGTGGCTATCGGCGTACCGCGCTGGCTGGCACTCGCACTGAAGTGGACGCTGCGCCTCGCGCTTGCTGCTGCCCTGCTGTACATCGCGTTCGTACCGGCTGTCTTCATTTTGCTCATCGTCCTTTTTCTGATGCGCAGTAGTGGAACTGAAGCCCCGGACGATGAGGAATGGAACCAAATGGTTGACATTGATTTCGCCCTTAAACAAGAACAACAGCGGCTAGAAGATATAGAAATAGCGGAGGCGTCGCGTCGAGGCAACGACCATTCAGAGTGGTGGCAGCCTTGAATAGCCAACATTCTCAGTAGGTCGTGAGGATTCGCATCGATATTCTCCTAGTCCTTCTTCTTTTCAGGTTTCGGATTGAGCATTGCATTGACGTTATTGCTGACTTGTCGTCCCGTAATTGTCTCGACCATCTGGCCTCCTTTTGCGCCAGCAGACTTGGCATCGTGCGTGGCATCCGAAAGCCCTTGAACGAAGTTCCCCGCCCGAATCCCGGCCCAAGCAAGCGCCATTACCCAGAAGCTCGGTAGGACCAGGAACATCGTGGCCATCACGAAGTTCAGCAGCATGTCGCCGAAGGCGTTGTCCAATCCGAAGAACGGATTGAAATTCGTGTGCGGCCGGTCAACACCAAATCCCTTCTCTCCGTACAGCGCGTCGAGGATAGTGCTGTCGACCCAGCGTGCGAGCTGGTACCAGAAGTCCACGAAACACATCGAAAACTGCACCACGCTTACTGTGACTACGGCCTTGAGGTCGAAGGTGCTGAACACAAGCACGAACGGGATGCAGATCACCAACGCGGCCTTGAGAAACGACAAAGCCATCGGCAGAGCCTGACGCACGACGTCCATCGCTGGGAAGAACCCGAGCGAGCCCACTGCCAGCCCCACATCCCCCGTGAGGCGGGTCGCCGCATTGGGCAAGGTCATGCCGACCTGGCCGCCATAGTCCGTATAGACGTGGCCCCGATTGACGACCTGCTTCTGCGGCGACGCAATGGCCCGAATCAGTGCATCGTCTGCCTGTTCCTGAGTGATGAAGCTGGCCCACTTGCGAAGGCGTGTCAGCAGATCTGGACTGACCTGCTCCAGTAGACGTGTCCGCAGTCCCTTGCCTGCGTCGTTCCACCATTGTTGACATGTCGGATAGCCGCCACCACTGGGAACCTGCGCCAACCCGGCATCGCGGGTAGCGTTGTACGGCCAAGCCGTGCGAGGTGTGTGTGAGTGGTAGGTATCGTAGTAGCCTGGGGTGTTCAAAAACCGGCGTGAGCCAATCCAGGTGACGTCATACATCTGAGCTTCGTTCAGCACCGGGCGGTTCATGAACAGCTTGGCCCTGGCCGGGCCATAGCATTCGTTTGAAAAATCTGCGACTTCCTGTGCTAACACCGGATCCGCAATACGCGTGCTGTCGATGTCCATGCGCATCTGCCGCAGGTCTACCCCGCATGGGATCGCAGCCACTGCGGCGCCGGTGACGGCTTTGGACACCGAGTGTATGAAGAACCACCAGAGAGGGACCTTCGCGCTTTGGTTGTTCAGCGTCGTGAACGACAGGCTCCAGCCGGTATCTTGTGGCTGGGGAACCTGCACCTGGCACTGCTTGGAGCGCGTGGTATCGAACTTGACGGTATCAATACTCACGTCGATGACCGGTATACCTGCAAACATCAGGACCGCGACCGCAACCCAGACCCGGTTTTCAATGCGTGCCGCGGAGAGCATCCCCTTGTTCCCCTCATCGGCGCCCTCACCCCGGGCGCGAAGCCACTCCTGCAGGACGATGGCAAGGAAGGGGATGGCAATCAGGCTGGTGGCCACCAGGGTGTTCCAGATGCCGTTGTGCACGATCCAACTGACCAGAGTCAGGTAGTACTCAAGGTAATCGTTTGTGTAGAGCGTCATGCTGATCCCCTTACGACAGATTGATCCACTGGCTGAGTTCGATCAGCAACGCTATAGGCAGCGCAATTGTCTCCATGAAGCGCACGCGCAAGCGGCTCTCAGGATCACGCTGGAGCAGGCGCCGGCGAGCCCATAGCCAGCCGGCTGCAGTCGCGGCATACAGGAACAATCGCCATACGAAGAAATGCAGCTTGTGGTCGTCCAGCCAGCTGCTCCAGCCGACAATCCCTCCGTTCAGGTAGATGCCAATGATGTTCGCCGTAAACGCGAGAAGGATCAGAAGCGCTGCCCACAGTGCAACCGCACGGATCAGGCGTTTGGGTAGCGTCTTAGAGGGACGGGGAGAAATCGGCATGGTGTACTCCAAAGCTTGCCCTTTCTGAACCATGGGCACTGGCGGGGGCTGGGCGACTGTTGGAGTTCATCGCGTGGGGCGGCGGAGTGCGAGCGGAAAACCGATTTCCGTAACAACCTGATTGTTCGAAGTGAGCCTGTGATGCGCCATGCGCCAACCGGTCCGTATGCCGGCAGTGCCATTGGCGCGCGTCCAGATCAACTGCGTATTTGGCACCGCGCCTTGGCCGATGAGGCGGGGTGGTGGCTTGCCGCCGTCCTGACGGAACGCCTGGGTGAAGCGGCCGCCGCCGCGGCCGTTCCCAGCGACGACGCTACCATCGGTGCTCAAGGCGCGGATATGCAAGCTACGCAGAGCTGGCAGTTCCTCTAAGTGACTGTTGAAGCACCAGTTATTCCATGCGTCATCAGCAGCATCAGCCTGACAATTCCCGGCATGGCGACAGAGCGTTGTGCTGGCGCGAAGAATGTACTGCGGCCGGCCGTTGGGGAGTGAAAGCTGGCTGTGACTAGTGGATCGTTCATGGCCAGTTGCCACCGCAATACGGGGCTGAAGACACGCGAGTCCGCCCCAGAGGCTGTGCCGCGACGATTCGCCAGGCGACGCTTTCCAGCAAGGAGTTGTCGCTATATCTACCGAACAGGGTGCGGCCGTCTCGGCTGGTCAATAGACCTTCCAGACGCGCAGAACGTGGATAGTCGACGCCCAGCGCGTCGAGCCAGTCTGTCAGACGGCAAGGGCCGTTGGCCCGCGTCCAGATCATCCGGGTGCTGGGCCAGCCTCCTTCGCCAAGGATGACATCGCCATCGGCGCTGACCCAGTCTATGCGCATGGGGTCTCCCTCTAGCGCATAGGCGTCCGGATAGCGCAGATCCAGCTCGCGCACTTCAGCTAGGGGCAGCAGACGGGCCCGCCAGTCGGAGCCCAGGGCTAGCGGAATCAACGGCGCCTGTACAAGAGCGCCGTCCTCCCAATGGACTATGACGGGTCTGCCTGCCCTAACGCCTGTGTCAGCCGAGCTTGTCCTGCCTGCGCCGTACAGCGTGCGCCCGTCGGTGCTGAAGTATGTCGGCTCCGCGCTGCGGGTTCCGACGGGAAGCGGCAGCAGCTTATAGCCGTCCTTGGCCGTCCACAGGAAAGGAGTGCTTTTCTCTGGCTCGTCAACCAGGTCCCCACGTGTACTCGCGTATCCGGCGATCGCGGAGCCATCGTCGTTGATGGCGGAAGCGCCATGCGGCTGGTCTTCGGGCGTGATGGCAAGCAGGGTGCCATCAGCCAGCCAACGGTATACCCGGTCGGAGCTGCTGTGCAGAGTTTCCACCAGAACAGCCCGACCGTCAGCGCTGATCGCACTGACAGTGGTATCACATTGCCCAGGAGCTGGCTTCAATCGCTGGACGGGACCTTTTCCATCCCAACGGAAGGCTTGGCTGTACACGCCCATACGGATGCCGTCGCCAGCGACGACAGTTCCATCGGCGCTGGCTGCGGTGATACGCAGTCCTTGCAATTCAGGGAGCACCTCGAACCTAGCATTAGGAGATGACGCGGAATCCGCAATCGCCGGGGAGCCGATCAGGGTGAACAAGAGCAGCGCCGCATTCAGCACATGGTACGGACTGCGGTGCTTCCAACGAGGCTTGTTGTATCGTGATGCTGAGGTGCGGATGCGCATGGATGGCCTTTCGGTGAAAAGCTAACCATGATAGAAAGCCTGCTCCCTTCGGGGAGTGGGATGTTTCTCAAATTATGGAAGATGCTTCTCAAAGTGAGTCCCCCATGCTGACGGTACCTGGAAATAGCGAATGGGTTTTTCCTAGGGGTGCGGCACACAAGCCAATCGGTTCGCAGATGCCGCGCTCAACAAGGCGTCTACGGTTGCATTGCAAGGGCACGACACACCCAAGGGCGTGAGCCAAGCCAAGCGTGGTCAAATGAACTTGCCGGGCAGAGTCTCTGACAACCGAGCATCAACGCTTACTATCAGTCGATTTCTCGATCTCCCTCACGCGATCACGCACGGTGTCGCCTTCGTAGACTCCTCGTGAGCCTGCGGCGCGCATGCCGTGGCGCTGGATGATCATCATCGGTGAGTTGGCTGCCAGCGTGCGACGCAGCTCCAGTTCGGTCTTGAGGTTGTTGATCTCCTGGGCCAATGCGGTGCTCTCCTGGTCCACCGCCTGGATTGCCAGGTCGTTGGCAGAGATGTTGGGTTCTTTTTTGCCTGCGAGCAGCGTGCGCTGCAGAAGCAATGCCTTCTCCAAGACGCTGGTCAGTGCCACTTCCGAGGCCAGGCGTTGCCCCAGAAGGTCCTGGTCGGGCTCATCGCGCAAGGCCTCGATGACCCCGCGGGTGATCTGCAGCGACGCACTGCCGGCGGCGTCCAGGTTCGCAGGTGTCGTGGGCTTGGAGCCACTGACCAGCGCCTGTAGCGCTTTGACCTTTGTCTCGTATTCTTCCTGGATCATCGGGGTGAGACCGACGCCAGGGGTGGTTTGCGTCTTTGTGCAGTTCTCGCAAGTACGCTGCTCACGCTCGCCCAGCACCCGGGTCGCCCAAGTCGCCGCCGCTTGCGGAGAACTCCATGTCTGGCAAGTCTGCCGATTGCCGCAGGCATTGGCGCTGATCGATGACGTTTCGTTCGCCCCACGGCTGCTGAGCAGGTTGTAGCCGGCCTTGGTCACATCACCGACAACCCTGATCGGGCTCTGCCCACTGCCCCCGGCGTTGCCACCGCCAACCCATGGCACCCCGTTGTTGCCACGCGATTTCTCTGCCTTCTCGACGGCGGAGACGGCATCCGCATTCCCGGAACGTACGGTTTCCTTGAGTGCCATGCCTTCAGAAAGACGGTCCCAGCCCAGTTGGCCGCCCGCGACGTCGGCCATGCGCTCGGTCATGGCCCTGCAGGTCAGCTTGGAGCGATCGAAATCCAAACGCGCTTGAAGCACACCATTTGTGAGCAAGTTATACAGCCCGGGATCCGCACGCTGGATAATCAGCGCGGGCAGCGATGCCACCGCGCTAGTGGCGTTCTGGATCACGCTGGACATGATGGTTTGAAAGCCATTGGTGATGCCGTTGAGCTGGTTCTGTAGCGTGGTGGTGAGGCTCATGTCGCCGCAAATCAGGTTGCTGTTCCAGCCCAGCCCGACGCCAATGCTCTGCATGTTGCCTGCGCTGCTCATCGACACTGCGCGGCCACCGCCAATGCTGTAGAGCACATCGTCACCGATGACGCGTCCGGAGCTGCTGATCGTGCCATCACCGATTTGTGTCTGCGCCCATGCTGAAACGCAGAGAAGAGCCAGCGGGACGACCCACGCTGTCCGTAGCCTGGGGACGCGCGCGGCAGTACGTGAAACGGCGTCTTTGCGAGTCTTCATCTGGGGCCTCTACTGGAAATCGGTGCTACCAAGGAACTTCTGACCCCGGCGTTTGCAGCAGCTGTATGGGCGCCACAACGCCCAGGCGTAGTCGCCCCGTTGTGCCTGGGTCAGCGAGTTGGAGTTCGGAAACACGGCGCAGCTGTTGGACATGCGCGGCGTGAGTTCCTGCCACTTGCCCGTTGCGGCATCGCTCTCTTTGAGTGCCCCAGCCGGCCAGTAGCCGTCTTTCTTCGAGGCCAGCAGCGGCTGGTACACGTGCAGTTGTCCCCGCCGCGTCACCACGTCGCCAGCCCGTTGCGCAATGACCGCGCTCGCCTTGTGGTCGTCCACCTGGTGCAGCAAGCCCCCGCGGGGGTAGACGTTGCCCCAGAGATTTGCGCTCAAACGCCCGCCGATTTCACGCATTCCCGGCACCAGCGATTCGGGGTAGACCAGTTCTGGCACGTTGTAGCGCCAGGCCACGGTATCGAGCGTACTCAACAGGTACGGCATGAAGGGGGTCCCTGCACCTTGGCAGGTGTAGCCCGACGATGCGGCGAACTTGCCGAATATCGCCCCGGCCGGATGGCCGATGACGTCAGCATTGCGGAACTTTGCGAGATTGTTCTCACTGCCTTGGTTGGTTGTGCCATCACCGCCGCCTTGAGCGGTCGAGTTTGATGCGCTGAGCAAGCGCACCTCAGTCCAAGGGTTCTCGCCGGTGTTGGCGTAGCTTGAGACCACCGCATCAGGGATGTAATGGCGAACTTTGACGGACGTCCGCACCCGACATCCGTAGCCGCACTGCAACCAGTAGCAAACCCCGACCACCCGGTAATCCAGGCAGTTCGGTGAAAGCGAGGAGGTGGAGATGGACACGGTATCGAGCGCAAATGCACCGCCTGCGGCCCCTAAGAGCAACGAGCCAGCAAGCGCGCGCATACGGCGAGAGGCAATCATGGGTGGTCCTTCCTGTAGCGGGCAATTCGAGCCAGCGCGAGCGTCACGTCCGGCTCGCCGTAGATCACGTAGCGGTGATCCACCACCACGGCTGGGATCTTGACCACGCCAAGGCTCCAAGCCTCAGTCACCCCTTGATAGGCTGCGGCCAGCCGGCGTTGTAGCGCTGCACCGCCTTGTTCCAGTCGGTGCTGGACAAGGCGGGCGGCTTGCTCAGGATCGGCAGGAAGTTCTGTGGCCAGCTCGTTCTCCAGACGTTCGCCGAGGTCCACAGCAACCACTTCGACACCCGAGGGGACGCTGCGCACCGGGTGAGCACGGTCGGTGAAGACGTGGATATCCGCCGCTATCGCCGGCCAAGCGATACACGCCAGTACAGCGGTGGGCAGGAGGAGGGGCAGATTCATGAAGCAAGGCCTGAAGTGGGGGCAGGCCTTCAGTCCACTGCAGATAGAACCGGCGCTCCACAAGGAATCCGCTGCCGCAGAATTCCCTATTGTTCGCTTCTGTGTCCGCTAAGGTGTGGGGTCGGGACGGCATGCGGCTATCCGACCACACACTCGGCCTCAGACGCAGATCGCGGTCAAAAGTCGCAGCCGGTGAAGGCCTTCCTCCAGGTGTTCTCTGGAGGTGGTGCGGCCCCACCATCTATCAGCACTATCGGTCGAGTACCTCGCGTGGCTCCGTGGATGCAGGTCCCTGGCGACGCGGATCTGCTCCGACATGGTGAATTTTCGGCGACGCAAGCAAAGCACTGGGCAGAAGATAGCTGCCCGGCAGCATCGGCAGCTCTATGTGAGTGAATTGCACTTGGAGGTCGACCCCTGCAGAGCGCCACGCGTCCCAGACCAATTCAGTGCAATAGGTGCCTGCCGGATCCGCGATGCGAAAGGGGCGGCCCAACATCTTCCGTGCCGCACGCAGAGAGTCCGCGCGTTGCTGCTTGCTCGCCTCCACGTGGAAGATCCCGTACTGCTTCGATCGACTGGTGTCTAGGAAGAAGTCCAGCGTATCCAACACGACTCCGTCAGGCCTTCCCTGGACCTCTGACGGAGTAGCATGAAGAACCTGCCAGTTGCCGGAGGATCCGACCAATATGCCAACGTGGGTGAAGGCGCCATGGTCGACAGCCATCACTGCCGCGCTGACTACTTCAGTTCCCTCCCGAAAGATCAGGTCCCCGGCCATGGCATTAGGCGGCAGGCTCGGCGCACCAACGGCATATCCGGCTTGAGCAGAGAGTAGGAGGGCAAAGGTGCGCTTCCAACCTGGCCACTGAGCCATCACCTCAGGAGGAGTTTCCAGCTCCCGTCCTCTTTAACCAATTGGTGAATCTTGGTCAGCACCTTGCCGTTCTTGAACGTCAGTTTCACTTGCACTGCAGCAGTGCTACCGCTCTCATTGATCTGTGAATCGAGCACTTCGAGCGTATCCAGTCCATCATTGGCCTGAATTCGGCTTTGCATTTCACCAACGATCATCTGCAATTTGCCCTTGGCTTCGATCATCTTGGCAGCAGGCACATCCGTGAAGGACACCAGTTTGCTTGCGGTCCCCACGTCACCTTTGACGACTGCGCGGTAAAAGGCGTCGATGGTGGCGTCCGGCTTTCCTCCGGAGCAGGCACTGATAAGCAGTGCAGCGATGGCAAGGAAGAACGTGGAACGGAGGCGTGAGCGAAGCATAGGAAGTCCTCGACAAAAGGGATAAATAACGGGCGAGTAGCCAGAGGCACTTGCTCTAGAACAAGTGCCTCCGGCCTTGGGTTCTATTTCAAGACGCCTTCCATGCGGGCAGAAACTGGCCCTGGGCTCTACGAGGTCATCTCCTATCAAGGGTTGCTTCAACGGGGGCCTGCCGCGCATGAAGTACCGGTGCGCAATGGCAACGACTATCTTTGAGCCCTACAGAAAGCGGCAGGCTAAATGTGCCATCAACTGAACTGCCAACACACGTAAGAACAATCTCTTTTTTGGGTAAGAACTCGCGACGCGAGTCTTGGTCAACAACTATCCCGCCCATCAACCGCAGCTCTCCGTTGATATGCTGTTCTAGACCGACCAGGCCTGTGTCAGAACGCAACGAGCTCCAGTTGATAGCTGCTGGACCACGTAGACTCGCTGTTGACCACGGCGATAACATCGCCAGGGACGGCAGGATCCAACTCAAGCATCAGGGACAATCGGCTGCCGATTGCCGGCAAACCTTGCTCCATCACCACAATGCCTCGGCCCGGCTGCAGGCCGGACCTTGTAGATGGCTCTGACGGTGCCTGACCGGTCTGCTCCACGTTACTCAGGGACAACGATTTTCCATCCAGCGTGGCCTGCTCGGCCACCACGGAAAGAGCCCCTTGTTCTCCGAAACGGAAGGCGCGATCGTTCTGGGGCTCACCGCGCAAGAACAGGGCGATACGCACCGGCGTGCTGCACACCACATTCACCGATACCAGACGCTTTCCCAGCGCATGGCCGCCGAAGGTTGTTGGCTGGCTAAGAATGCTCTGACGATGCTGCGGACCGTAGTCCACCAGTGCAGGTACGGCGTGCACCTGGCAGTTGTCCGCAGCGGCCGACGCCCCGCTCAGGCTCATACCCAGGCATAGCGCCCAGGCAGGCCTGTGGGCGAGTCTCAAGTATTGCTTCATAAGGGACCTCACGGATATCTGTCTCATCGGAGCACGCAACGAGCATCAGCGCTTTCGAATAAAGTGTCGGTGCTCGCTTGCTCCAACAGAGAAAACTGGAGCACGCATTGCCGCCCATCTGGCAAGGCCACCGACAGTTCCCCGTTCTCGTTGCCATTGCTCAGGAACACCTGACCCTGCTCCAGCACAGTGCCTACGTACTGCTGGCTGGCGTCGAGCACATAGGCGCCGGCCGGTAGCGGCCGGCCTTCGGAATCGCGCGCATTGAGCAGCACGCGGCGCACGCGGGTAAGCTCGAAGTCAATCTGGCTCACTGAGCCACGTCCAGGGTCGACCTGGCGAAAGCCGTTGCTGATATCGATGTTGCGAGGCAAGGTCTTGGTCATCACCTCGACGCGGTTGCTGCTGTACGCAGAGAGCTGCGGCACCACGGCACGTCCCCAAGGATCGGTCCACACCGGCCCTTGCGGAGTGCTGATTTTCACGCTCGGCACGCCTGCTGCTGACACGATCCCAAAGGTATCCTGCACCGGATATGGCGACAATGTCAGTCCCTGGGAATGCACCACTAGGCCACCCGAGGCGCCACCGTAGTAGGCGCGGGCTTTGTTCCCGGTATCGGAGTAGCCAAGATTCACCCGAGCAACGCGCGGCGTAGCGGCCAATTGGCCAGACAGCGCATTGTTTCCGTCACGCGTATTGCGTTCTGCGCTCACCGAGTAGTTCAGGTTATCGCTCACCTGCTCGTTGTAATTGGCACCGAATCTCGTGTAGCCACTTGCATTGCTGGCAAAGGTGCGCACGCTTCGTTTTCCGAAGGGGATGCTCAACGACAGGTAGTAGGTATTGGTCGGTCTGTTGTAGGCGCCGTAACCGTACCGATCGCGGCTCTTCTGGCGGGCACTGAGATCACGCTCGACGTTGAACGACACAGTGCCGAATTCAAAGTTCTTGCCCCAGGAGAAGTTCAGCCTCTGAGTACGGTTGCCGTCCTGCTGGCTCGAAAGGGAGTAGCCCAGGGAGAGTCCTCCCATTCTTGCATCGGACCAAGCCATTGCAGCGGTGTGCTGGCTCCGATAGCGCGAGGCGGTGTAACGTGAACCCGCAATATCCTGAGTGAAATCGTCCAGCGTGCGATAACCGTTGCTCTGGTAGGCACTGCTCAAGCTCATGCTCAGGTTCTCACGCAGCCCCCCAACGATTCCGGAGACCTCGATCTGCGTGCCCGTCTTCGCGCTTTGAAGCGAAGCACGCGAGGCGCGCTGCAGCAGCTTGAGCCCGCTCAACCGCGACAACCGCATGTCCACGCCCCAACTACCTGCCTGGTAGCCGGGCGCATACAGCGCGCCAGCGCTGACGCTGCTGGACCTGCGCAGCGTCCAGCTGCCGCTGGCGCTCGCGACCCACGGATCGCGGGCCTTGGTGCCATTGAGGTTGCGGCTCTTGCCCAGCGCGAAGGCGTAGCCGGGCCTCTGCCCGAGCGAACCCGCGTTGATGGAGCCGGCTGGCACCATGAAGTGCCGCTGCGCGCCGCCAGATTCGGTCACGGTCACGTCCAGGTTGCTGCTGTAGTTGAGCAGCGGCAGGTCTGTAAGCGCAAAAGGTCCGGCGGGCACTACGGTGGAGTAGATCAACGCGCCTGCCTGGCGCACTTCCACCCGTGCTTGCGACTGCGCTACGCCCTCGACCATGACGATGTTGTGCTGCCTTTCGCTCAGCGCGGACTCGGGAAACACCTGGACTCCGGTCAGCGGCGCACCGGTCAATGCCGAATTGGCAATGTTGATCTGTCCGCCCTGGACCGTCGCACCCGATTTGGGCCAGGTCTTCTGACCGTACGCATAGAGGTGGCGGTTGCGGAACCCGGACTTGCCCTGACGCTGAGCATAGGAACGGCTACGCATGATCCAGTCGCCGGCGTTTACCCCCAGCTCGGAGTTGAGTGTGAAGAAATTCGAACCCGTCATGCCGCGCGCCTGGTTGCGCATGGCCATCAGATCGTAGTTGTACAGCACCGCCTTACCGCCGCGGCTGAACCCGGAAAAGTCCGTGACAGCCAAGCGCTGGGCCACAGTGGGCACGATCAAGCGCACCTCTTCCCGACCAGGCTTAAGCGTGATGTGGGTGCCTGGGAACGCCTTTACAAAGTCGTAGCAGGATTCAGACGCAGGCGTTTGCGCTACGGCGTACTTCGCTTCGGGCACCACTAAGCCGGCAGCGTCCAGGAAGCCCTGGTCAAAGCACAGCGTGCCATCTGCGGTAAACCGCGTATTGATGCGTCCCCGCCTAATGTCGTTCACATATACGATGACCCGATTGCGGCCAGGCTGAAACCGGGGTGCGTCGCGAAAGTAGTCAGCGATATGCGGGTCCAGGCCCCGGCGTTGCAGAATGTCCGTATCGAACTCTGCATTTTCCACCTGAGTTGCCGACAGACCACCCAGTGGTACTCCCTCCTGGGCCTGCGCCGTGGGCCACGCTTGACTAGCTCCCGCCAGTAGCAGCAGCGAAGAAGCGGCCGCCCGGCGCCGCCGCACTCGTGGTTGACCGCGGCACCTCGCGCGATGAGCCTCGTTGACAGCAAACATCACTGCTGGGCCGTTTTGGCAAGCGGGGCGTCGTAGGTGTCGACTTCATAGCCATAGGCTGTGGCAGGCGAGATTCTTACACCTGTCGTCGCACGCATGCCGCCGCCCGGCGGCAAGGCGACTTCCACCGACGTGTTGGGCAAGATATAGGTCTTGCCCAGGTCGATTGTCGTCTTGCTAGGCAGAAGCTGCACGCCTTGAGCCAAGCGCACCACGTAGGCGCTGTCGTTGCGCACGTTCAGCTTTCCGTCCGCAACCGTCCACTGCAGTAGCGTCCAGGGTGTCGCATGCCGTTCGAGCTTCGCAGGGTGCACGATCAGAGGCAGATTCTGGCGGATCGTCATGCTAATGCGCGCCTTGCCGTCCGGCCCCTTGGGCGGGATGCCCTCGAAGGTCACTCGCTTGAGGCGTTGCACCCGGAGCGGGTCCTTGCTCTGCAACAAGAAGCGCACCAGCTGCGAATCTTGAGCCTCCACGCGGCTGACCGGAGGCACCGCCACCACCAGCAACTCCTGATCTTCCGGCAGGTTCTGGATGGCCGTGTGTAGAAGCAACGGAATCGACTCGGTGTTCTTCACGTTCATGGTGGCTTCGCCATCCGCCTCGTTGATGATCACGACCGAGGACTCGGGCAAGACACCCGAAGCCTGCGCGGGGACCGAAAAATGCAGGCACGTCAGCACACCTGCCGTAGCGGCGCATTGCGCCAACACGCGCCAACGCGGCAAGGTAGGACGTGCCATGGGGGATAGACGACGGGGAAAGCGATGGGCAGAAGTAGTCACGATCGGTAGGGTCAAATCAAGAATTGGCAAACAAATGGGCGTGAGTTCTCCCTTGCGGTGCGCTCGGGCGCGCCGCGAAACGCTCGGGTAAATCTCAGTGTTTTGGGGCTATTGCGCTGGGCCCAGCGGCGGACACCGGCCGGTCGGGCTACTCGTGCCGGTATCAGGCTTCATAGGTAGCGCAGTTCAAGGGTGGCGGAACCGTCAAGCGCTACTTCGCTATGAGTATCCAACGTGTTCGACACCGCGACATCTCCAGTTACCTTGATCTCGAGCGTCTCGAATGCCTGCGGCAAGGTATGCCCCGATTCGGCCCAGGACACGTCTACGCTGTCATCTGCCCACTCGACTCCCCAGAAGGCCTGTTCCCGCCACGAGGTGTCATCGTCCCAGCGATACAACAGCGCAATACCCCTGCCGTCACCGACTGCCGCAGAGGCGTTTAGCCTGAACCAGCCCGCCTTTTTGCCATTGCCGAAGCCCAAGCCAAAGGTGAAGGGGTTGTCCGCCGAACTGCGGCGGTTGTCGAGCGCCCGCAGGGACACCCTGGTCTGCATCGGGCATGCAACGGTCAACTGCTCATCGATAGCGGCGATGCGGTGGTAGAGGTTCGCTCCGATCATCAGTAGCGGGCCTTCGGCCACCTGTTTGAAGGTGAGCGTTCCCAGATCGGTGATGCCTCCGTTGCGCAGCGTCAGGCTGCAGGCACCAACGGGTTGGATTTGGCCGCGGACGTTCAGATCAGCGGCCCAAACGTCACCTGCGCCTGCCAAAGCAAAAGCGAGTAAAGACGGAACGAGGAATTGCTTCAAGTGCATGATGGCCCGTGTGGATTGGCGGAATTAGAGGTAGACCAGTTCCATCGTGGCGGAGCCATCAATGTTGATTTCCTGGCTCAGATCGAGCCCGGAAACCGGGATGTGTATCGCGAACTCCAAGTTTCCTGCAACGACTTGAAAGGCTTGAGGCAGATCATTTCCTTCCTGCGTCCAGGTGGTTAGCCAGTTGGGCGCCAGGTTTTTCGTGAATAAGCCAGGAGTCATGCCCCAATCATCCCCCGGGTTCTTTTGAAATAGTTGCTGTGCCCAGCTTCCGTCAATCTTGACCTGGCGCGGCATCCAACGATACGCCCCGAACTTCTTTCCGCTGAACGTAGTGCCCAAACCGTAGGCGGCATCCCAGATCTCACTGGTAGCAGTGCCCTCCCGATTATCGATCGCCCGCAGCGCCACCGTTGTTGGCATCGGGCAATTGATGGAAAACGATATCGGCCGGTAAATGTTGTTCAACCAATTCGCTTCATCCCGCAGATCCTTGCGGGATATCGTTCCCAGGTCGATAGTGCCCGCATTGCCCAACATCAGATTGCAAGCCCCGACAGGCTTGATTTGGCCGCTAACGCTCAAATCGGCGGCAGAGGCAACTTTCACGGCGAAGGCTAGTAAAGCGAGGGCGAGTAGAGGCTTGAGGTTCATAAGTGCTCAGTCAAGTCAGATGGTGTGCATTCAGCGGTATGCGGGTTCGCGCTACAGGTAGACCAGTTCCATCGTGGCGGAGCCGTCAAGGTCGATTTGCTGGCTCAGATCCAGGTCACTAAGAGGGGGCAAATGGATGGTGAGTTGCAACTCGGTGCTGACCGTCGTGAAGGCCTGTGGGAGTGCGCCTTCTTCTGCCCAAGCGCCCAGCTCCGACGGATAAATTGGATCGGCTGCTACGGTCGAGCCGTTGTGTCGCCAGCTGATGCCATCCCAACTTTTCAACTGGAATAGCGGCTTTCCATCACCAAACCGGTGGAACGGGTAGATCGCGAATCGGCCTGAACTGCCTTGAATACCCAACCCGAAGTCGCCATACACGGACTCACGATTGTCTATCGACTTGACCCCCACTTTAGTTGCGGCTTTACACTCGACTAGCAACTGCAACTTGCGCACGAAGAACGTCTCATCAGTGGCGTGCAAGTCGTTGCGTGAAAGCTCTCCGAGGTCGATTTGACCGCGGTCGCTGAGCGTGAGATTGCATGCGCTGGCAGGCTTGATTTGGCCGCTAACGCTCAAATCGGCGGCAGAGGCAACTTTCATGGCGGAGGCTAGTAGAGCGAGGGCGAGTAGAGGCTTGAGGTTCATAAGTGCTCAGTCAAGTCAGATGGTGTGCATTCGGCGGTATGCGAGCTTGCGCTACAGGTAGACCAGCTCCAGTGTGGCGGAGCCGTCGAGAACAACCTCCCGGCTCAGATCGAGGTCACGGGGAGCAGCCAGCTTGATGTAGAACGACAACTCGCTGCTGATCGTCTTGAACGCTTGCGGGAGTGCGCTACCTTCTTCCGCCCACGCGTTCAAGGAGGATGGATACATCGGGGGGTCAGAGACCTCCCAGTTGCCGTCACGCCCACTTACCAAGCGGTCTAGTGGTTTTCCGTCGCCGAAGTGAGAGTTCGGGTAGAACCAGAACCTGCTCTGGCTTCCTGGAATGCCCAACCCGTAGTGGGAATAGCCCCACAAACCCACGTCGGAGGATTCACGATTGTCTATCGCCTTGATTGCCGTCTTGGTCGGGGTTTGGCATTGGATAGTCAACGTCATCAAGCCCGGATGAATGATGAGGGTTTCATCGTTGGCCCGTAAATCCTGGCGCGATAGCGTGCCAAGGTCGATCTGCCCGTTGTTACCCAGCGATAGGTTGCAAGCGCTGCTAGGATTGATTCGGCCGCTGACGCTCAGATCGACGGCGGACGCTTGGTCTGTTGCTACGGCGGTGGATGCGAGCAAGAGGAGCGTGAGCAGGGGCTTGAAATTCATGGGGAGCTCGGTTGATATCGAATATGGGGGGCATACGTGGACGCTCATGCAAGCCGTTCTGGAAACAGGCAGGAGCCATGCGAAATCCCGCACGGGACGATCACAGTGCCCTGCCTTCCGTCCTGGTTTACAAGTAGCTCAGCTCGATGGTGGCGGAACCGTCCAGATCGACGCCGCCATTGGCCAGATCCAGCGCCGACAGCTTGTTAATCGTCGGGGTCACCGTCAGATCGGCCGTCAGGTTCTTGTACGCCTCCGGCGCTAAGCTTCCCGAGCTAGCGAAGGCCATGCGCGAGGTACCGTTGGCGGTAAAGCCCGCACTGTCGATGCTCCACGAATTGCTGTTGTTGGGATCAGCCAGCACATCAAGCGTGTTGCCTTCACTGATGGCACGAGTCAGCGCCAGCTTGTAGTAGCCCGGATCGCCACCGGGATGCTTGCCCAAGCCGAACTCGTAGGCGTCACCCTTGCCGCCCGCTGCCGACCCCATGCGGTTGTCCGTTGCCTTCACCGCGACTTTGGCGGCCGCGTTGCACGTGACAGTCAGGGTCTGCGTCTTGGCTTCGAGTGTGGTCGTCGAATCCTTGCTCAGCTTGTCCGCGCCGATATTGCCGAAGTCATACACCCCACCACCGCCGATCACCAGTTGGCAAGCGTCAGGCAAGATTTTGCCAATGACCTTGATTTCCGCGCTTTGCGCATTCGCCTGTCCGTGAGCCAGAACGGCGCCAGCGACCAGACCAAAAACAGCCAGTTGTTTCTTCATCGCGATACCCCAAAAATGAGTTGGGTGTTCATGATGACCAGCACAATTGGATGCGTAACCAACAGAATTGCAAAACAATTTGTAGACTGTCGTTTTCGAATTGTTTTGCAACTACTTCGATACAGAATGCAAACAGACAGCGTCCGTTCGCCCCAGAATTTACGTTCTGACATGTCCTGAGCTAGGAAGCGCTGGCATAGCAGTGCGAATGAGCCGTCCTCTTGCTCGCGCCCACCTGCCACGAGAACTGGCGATGTACACAGCTGAACCAGCCGTGCACATCGCCTCCTCGGACTATCTTGTTAGCAGATTTCGAACCCGCCGCTCGCACGCAAGAACCTCGCAAATTCCCTCACGTTCTCCAAGTCGAAAGGGTAGTGGGTTGCGAAGTTCAAGACCCGGCCCGAGCTGTCGCAACCATTGCTAGGCAAGGTTCCCGGCCCGGTCTGCGGTGGCTCGGCGCGCTTGCCCGTAGCGCCGCAGATGGTGCACGGCTCCATGGGAAGCGCCTCGAGGTGCGCTCGGTACTTGTCGGTATAGCTCTGGGTCTCCCCAGCTTCGATGGCTTTCTCCAGGCGCTCGGCAAGTTCCAGTGCGTCGACCTGGTCGAGACCCCAGCCATCGTTGGAATGGCCAAGATTGTCATCGGGGATGAGGTCCGGTGCGATACCTATTGCAGGAGCAGTGTCGAATCAGTCGCTTCGGTAGGATCCTGCTTCGTGGAGCGGTCCGATTGCCCCGATTCTCCTCTGGCCGCAACGCGATGTCCCCGCCAGTAAGCTCTCATTGGATTCGCTCGCCCGGATATGAAGTCCGTCTTTGCTGCACGGCCAGTACGGCCGGGAGCGATCGTAGCCTGGGGCGAAGGTCCGCCAAGGAGTGGCTTCGTGGGAAATGGACGGCCCCATCAATCACAGAGCCAACGAGTTCATGATTCGACCTAGCTACTCGGCGGCAAGCAGTCCGGTGTTTCAGACCACAAAGCGGGAGACCATGCCGTTGAGATCGTTCGCCAATTGAGACAGCTCGTGACTTGCAGCAGCCGTCTGACTGGCTCCGTCAGAAGTCTGCAGCGATATGTCGCGTATGTTGACGAGGTTGCGATCCACTTCTCGGGCGACCTGAGCTTGCTCCTCGGATGCGCTGGCGATCACCAAAGTGCGCTCATTGATCTGGCTGACTCGTTCGGCTATTTCGTTCAGCGCGACACCGGCAGCCTCGGCTATTTCCTGCATATCCCGTGCTCGGATGCTGGTGCTACTCATGGCATCTACCGCCTCGCCAGTCCCTCCTTGAATATTGACAATCATGAGCTCGATCTCCTGCGTAGATACCTGGGTGCGGTGGGCAAGAGCCCGGACCTCATCTGCGACCACAGCAAATCCACGGCCCAGATCTCCCGCGCGAGCAGCTTCGATTGCCGCATTCAGCGCCAGCAGATTGGTCTGTTCGGCGATCCCTCGAATGACATCCAGCACCTTGGAAATATCCAGCGCTTTTTGGGCTAGCCCACTCACGAGTTCGGAAGTGTTCTCCACCTCTGTGCCCATCATTCGAATCGCTTGTACCGTGTCCAGTACCCGCTCTCGACCTTGCTTTGCTGCCTGTTCGGATGCGGAAGAGGCATCAGAGGTCGAGCTGGCGTTGCGAGCTACCTCTTCCACCGCACTTGTCATCTCGTTGACGGCGGTCGCGGCCATCTGAATCTCATCGTTCTGTTGGGTGAGGGCTCGGTTGCTTTGCTCCGTTACCGCTGTCAGTTCCACAGCGGCAGATGCCAGTTGGGTTGCTGAGCCGACGATCTGTTGGATGGTCTGGCGTAACTGCTCTTGCATGCGTTGTAGGGCCTGCAATAGTTTGGCCGGCTCGTCTCGCCCCTGGGTATCGATATGGGTGGTCAGATTGCCAGAGGCTATGACTTCGGCAATCCTGACAGCCTGGTTGAGTGGCAGGGTAATGCTGCGAGTGAGGAGCCAGGCCAAAACGACAGTGCCGAGGCCGGCTGCTACCAGAACACCGATGACAGCTTTGACTGCGGTAGCGTACTGGCTATCGGAGCGTTCATTCGCTTCGTTGGCGCCTTGAGAGTTGAAGTCGATCAGTTTTTGGAGAGACTCCCGCGTTGCATGATACTGGTCGAACAACTCGGTCCGGGTGAGCTGGCGTATTTCTGCCACTGGACGATCCGCTGCCGACCGCAGAAGGGCATTCTGAGCATCCAGCATGATCTTCCGGGTTGCCAGGTAGTTATCGAACAGGACCTGCTCGTCATGGCCACTCACCAGTTTTCGATACTCTGCTTCTGTCTCCAGCAGTTCCTTTTCCAGGGCCATCAACCGTTGTTCGAATGAGGCCCTATTGCTTGGGTCTGATATCAGAACACCTGAAAGCAGAAGTTGGCGGGACTCTGCAAGCAACGTATTCATGTGCCCGGTTTCTCGGACACTTGGAAGCCAATTATCGCTGATCATTGAAGATGCTTCATTGATCGATTCCATCCGGTTGAGCGAAAAAATTCCTGTGAAAACGAGCAGGAAAGTGATCACCGCAAAGCTGAGACCCGCACGGGTCGCGATATGCAAATTGCGAAAAGACATGACATAAATCTCCCGAGGGCAATGATTGGAGTTGGGTTGGGAGATCTATCGGCTAATGCTGCGAGAGAATTAGGGGGCAGTCATAGCATTATGGAGTGTCATTAGGAGAAAGGCGTCTAGAACAAGCAAGTGAGGCGGCATAAAAAATTCAAACGTTAAAGATTGGGATTCATCCATATACCCTCTTGGAGGTATATAAATGCAAATTATCTAACAGTTTTGTTATCTTTGAGCTGAGTGACCGCGGCAGCGCATTGGTTCATCATGCTCGAGGTTGAGGAAGAGCTCTCTTCCGGGGACGTGGGCTAACTCTAAATATTAGCCATTTTTAATCTCCACTTCGCTACCATATTCGTCTGATTGTCCAGATTGCCCATAGGTGATATTTATAAAAAGGCATCACTTCAGAAAACAAAAAGACAATGAGCGGTCGGTCAAGATAGGTAGATGACAATGCGTAGACAAGATGCAGCCTGGACACGACAGGTAGTTGAGGTGCTGAAGCAGCCTTGCGGAAGTATGCAACTTCAATCTCTGACTAAGTGGTTGCAGTGCTTAAGCGTTGTGGACCATTTTGTATTGTTTGTTTATGACGGAGACCAGAAACCACTACTGCTATTCCACACATTATCTGAGGGATTGAAGAGGATTTTCATTGAATGGTATAAGCAGGGCCCCTATCTGCAGAACCCCTTTTTCCTTGCTTGCCGAAACAACCCAGGCAATGGCGTGTGCTGCCTGCGTGACATGACGTCCGATGGATTCCAAGATAGTGACTACTTCAAGAACTATTACAGCTACTTGGGATTGAATGATGAGCTTGGCTTCTTCATCAATCTGCAGCCGAAATGCACGGCGGTGTTCTCCTTGATGAGGCGGCTGGGAGGAGGCTTTCGAAGTGATGAAATCACTCTATTAAACAATGCCCTACCCGTTGTGGATGCCGTGGTGCAGTCAGCCTGGCATGAGCATCGGAGAAGCGGGGGAACGTCCGCACCCGATAATGACAAGAAGGTAAACGAGACATTCGAAAGTTTTGGCCGCGGCCTGATAACCCGGCGAGAACGCGAGGTCGCAAGGCTGTTATTAAGAGGGCACTCAAGCCTTGCGATATCCCAGTTGCTTAAAATTAGCAACGGGACCGTCAAGGTACATCGCAGAAACTTATATGAGAAGCTCGGCGTCAGAAGCCAGTCTGATCTGCTTGGCTTGTTCATACGCTGCCTGGAATCCAACTAGGCTTGCGGCGAGGAAGCCTGATGGCCCTCTATCCCAGTGAATTCAAGCCTACCCATATTAAGATAGGCCAACGAATTCAATATCCTTAGAACTACCCTCAAAGGTATATTTTCAGCACCTTAGTACAACTGTTAGCGTGTTGTCGGTTCGTTCATTCTCGGGCTGCCTTGAGGGCTGTCTCCGCTGAAGATGGAGGCAGCCCCACAAAAGAAGCCATTTCACTTGTTCGACGGGGATATGCCAGGTCCTTTAACTCGAAATACAGCGCTCTGGAGGCGGAGTGCAGACTTGAATACTCGATTCTTGAGGGTCATATCGTGGACAATCTATTTATAAACGGATGCTGGGTTCGACCGACGCATGGAGGGAAGATTGTCAGCATTGATCCGGCAACAGAGACGGTCATTCAGAGCGTTGGCTCCGCTACTGAGGACGATATTGATCTCGCTGTTCGTGCGGCAAGAAGTGCATTCTCCGGCGATTGGGGAAACCTTAGTGGGTACGAGCGCGCTTATTTCTTGAATAGCTTGGCCGATGACTTGGAGCAGCACAGAGAGGAGTTGTCCGTGCTCGAGGTTCGCGATAACGGCAAGCCTCTTTCGGAAGCTCAGCGGGATGTTTCCGATGCAGTAAGTTGCTTTCGATATTATGCCGTGCTGGCGCGTGAGTTGGATGAGTTGCAAGATGAACCGAATCCGCTTTCGAACACGAGTTTCGAATGTCGTGTCCGCCATGAAGCAATCGGAGTGGTGGGGTTGATTCTTCCTTGGAACAATCCCTTGTTGAGCGCTGCCAAAAAGGTAGCGCCGGCCTTGGCCGCGGGCGCTGCTTGTGTTCTTAAACCTTCTGAACTCACCCCATTGACAGCACTCCAGCTAGGCGCCGCTGCAGAGAGGGTTGGCTTGCCAGGGGGCGCACTGAACATCGTTCCTGGTTGTGGCAAGGAAGCTGGACATGCTTTGGGCCAACATCCTGGTGTGGACAAGGTGGTGTTTTCGGGCAGTGTTCCGACAGGTGCCAAAGTCATGTCCGCCGCAGTCTCGGGGATCAAGAACGTCAGCCTTGAGTTGGGAGGAAAATCCGCATTTATCGTATTCGATGATGCAGATATCGAGGCTGCGGTTGAATGGGTCATGTGCGGGATTTTCTGGAACCAGGGGCAGATTTACAGCGCTACATCACGTCTTCTGGTGCAAAGGGAGATTGCCCCGAGATTGCTTGAGCGTCTAGTCGAGGCCGCCCGCTCAATAAAGGTCGGCTCAGGATTGGAGCCAGGGGTGCAAATGGGGCCTTTGGTTGGAGCTGAGCAGTACAGAAAAGTGATGAGCCTGATTTCTCATGGTGTGGATGAGGCCACTTTGGTAAGCGGAGGTGGGCGCCCCTCAAGTCTTTGCTGCGGCTATTTCGTCGAACCCACAATCTTCGACGAGCCAGACGCTGACAGTTTTATCTGGACTGAGGATATCTTCGGGCCCGTACTGTGCGTAAAGCGTTTCAACACTGAGCTCCAAGCCGTCTCGTATGCCAATGACCGCCGATATGGCTTTGCCGCCGCAGTCATGTCCGCGGATACCGAGCGTGCTGCGCGGGTGGCCAACGCATTGAGAGCAGGGATCGTCTGGATTAATTGCTCCCAACCTACGTTCATCGAGGCCCCGAGTGGCGGGGTTCGCCATAGCGGTGGCAGGCGTGCTTTGGGATGGAATGGGCTTGCCGACTACCTGGAGGTCAAACAGGTCACTCGTTACGTCAGCAGCATGCCGTGGCGCTGGTACTAGCCCTCAACACCAGTGCACATTGAGGAGGTGGTGATGTGCCGTGATCTATCAACACTGCGGCGGACCATCAGTCTTCACCTCGATTGAAGAGATGCCCTACGGAAGATGCAGTGTATTTCTGTTCTTCAGAAAGGAGCGCGCTGACCGGGTAGACGCAGGAAATATTGAGGGGGATTCAGAACATGAGAATCGGTATAGCCAGCAACCTGTTTGTCCTAGCCTTAGTTCCAACGAGCACGGCCACGCTACCGTCTGGGGTGTCCGATTCGCTTCCCAATATCAGGCCGTGCACTTATCAGCAAATGCTGTTTGGCAGCAGAGACAGTCATGAGGCCTATGTGGAATTAGAGGAGTGTGCTGGCTTGCCTGGGAGGGGTTCACTCAGTAGCGAGATGAAATGCGTCCTCCATACGTTGTCGTCCCACGAACGTTGAAGATCAAGTCGTCGCATCGAGAGTCAGCTACGATGTTTCACTCTCATGTAACAATAGATAAATTCCGTCGATAAGGTCTAAACATGCACGACTTCCTCATGAGCTTGTGGGAGCTAATCGCTGATCTACCCGTGAGTCTTGGCTGGGCTGTCATTGGCGGATTCGTGACAGCCATCGTCGGCGCACTGGTGAGTCTGTGGAACACCCGGAGGACACTTGCCGTACAGCGCTTGGCAAACACCCGTTCGGTCTCCACCTTTATTGCCGACAAGCGTCAAAAGTGGATTGATGATCTACGCTCGGATATCGCCAAGTATCTGTCACTTTCACTTGAGACTGCGGAGGCGTGGAAGCAGCTCTACTGGAAGTGTGGCGATAGGCACGACAGATATTGGGGCCAGGATCCCCAAGCAGTAGTTGACGAATGTGAGGCGCTGCGCATCGTGTTTCTGAAAGACAATACGACACGGGCCAGTGAGCATCATCAGCTCTACATGCGGGTCGTACTGCGTCTGAACGACGACGAGAAGCTACACCAAGCGTTGACGATCTCGTTGCGACAGCTGCGCACGAACATGGACGATCTCGCAGTAGCAGCTCTTCGAGGGAACTACGCGAACCAGCCACTGTTTGAGGCTATCCAGGCGACGCTAAATGACGCCGAATTTTTTACGAAAGCCATCCTCAAAGAAGAGTGGCAACGCCTGAAGCGCGAGGTGGCAGAGCCCAATCGGCTCATTAAAGATATTCTAAATATCAAAGTGCCAAGCAATGCAGCATTGCGAGACTCGCAAAGCTCGGCGCCCGGTGTTGCCTCCGCTCTGTCGAGCGAAACGCCCTCTTCGGTCAAGGCATCCGCCTGAACCAAACGACTCCCGGAACCTTGTCCCACCGCCGAACTGGCCTTGGGGTTTTCGGTGGCGACTAGACATTCGCCCCGGGACACAGCCTTCCATACCGATCAAGATCTGCCGGGCAGGCCGTTGCCATCTAGGCGTTGGCTCCTTGATGATTCACGCTTCGCCATGTTTCACTTAAGGAAAGTTCTCGCGGCACTATTTCAGGTTCCTCACATGACACTGTCACACGCCACGCTTGTGCTCCTTTTGGTCGCAAGAATTCATGGAACTGATGCGGCTGTTAGGGCGGCAGCCAAGCGGTGTGCGACACGTCTCCCCCGAAGTAAGCGCGACGTCATGTTCAAAATCGTCGACAGCCGAAGTCCCTTGGCTCTGGTCGATTATTTGGCCAACGAACTGTAGATGCCCACAAACTTACTTGGACAGTGATCTCGTCCACATTGTCCAGCTCACCGGATGCTGCGCGGGCACTAGATTCCAGTCCAACGCTGAAAGCAGCACATTGTCATCGGCAGCGCCTTCGAGCTTGATCGACCGACCGGCTTCTCAGTCAAGCAGTCGCATGGCCGGCGTACCGGTGATCCCCTCGGCGATGGAGGAGAGTTACCTCGAGTTCTGAGAGAGTTCTGAAATTCTGAGCAGCGCTGTCTGGATCGTGGCGTCAGGTGCTAACGTAGAACGTCGCAGCTATCCGGTCGGGCGCCATGATCGAGTAGTGCCCCCCAAGGAGAGGGTGAACAAGGGAGAAAGTCGCGATGTTGAGTAGTAGCAATGAGGCCGTCGAAGCGCTGCTGGCAGATCTGGCCCTGACCCGTATGACCATGTTGGAGATTGTCCAGCTAGTGCGCGTTACGGTGAAGGGGACGGCCGGCACGTTTTCTGAAACGGTCAAGTATGGCGGCATCATGTTCTCCCGGGTGAAGCCCTTCTGTGGCGTGTTTGCGTATCAGGAGCATGTTGCCGTTGAGTTTGCTCAAGGATTCGCTTTCACAGATCCGCATGGAGTTCTCGAGGGTGGTGGAAAGTATCGCCGCCACATCAAGTTGCGCAGCGTAGCCGACGTGTGCAAGAAGCACCTCGAGCATTATGTGAGTCAAGCCGTCTGCACAGACGTCATGTAGCTGCGATTTCCGCCCACCAGCGCCCCGATGGCTTCGTGCAGCGAGGTCGCTCCCTTCAGATACCCGGCTGAAGGATCGCTATTTGGGGAGATGTACTCGGGCAGAAGGTCCAGCGCAATGCCCCACTTGTCGCGGCTTCGTTGGCAACCGCGACATCCGCAGGGGTGAAATCTTCGAAGCCGACGGCTTCCGGGCCTGTCAGCACGACAGCAACTGCGCATAGAAAGATGAAGATGACTCACCTTTTCCAATAGCCAGGCTGAGTGGGAGAAAGATGAGGTCTAGCTGATGGTGCTGCGTCGATACAGGCTCAACGCTACGCCCAGCCCTGCGAGAAGACCGGCGCATCCTCGGTTCAACCAGCGCATGGCTTTCCCGGAGAGAATCCGCATCGCATGATGGCCGCCTAACGCGTACACACTCATCAGTGCGATGTCTATCACTGCTGTCACCAGTGCCAAGGTGGCGTACTGATTCGCGATATCCCCTTCAGGATGAATGAACTGAGGAAGAAATGCCGAGAAGAACAGCAGTCCCTTAGGGTTGGAAAGAGCAACGAACAATGAACGTAAAAAAGCAGATCGACCGGAGAGAGGAACACTTGTTGGCGTGTTGGTCTGAATCCGCCCAACAGGTGCTCGCCACAGGAGCCAGGCCAGATACAGCAGGTACGCTGCACCGGCCCATTTGACCAGAGTGAAAAGCTGTTCCGAGGCGAGCAAGAGTGCGCCAAGGCCGCAGCCCACTGCGCCGATCAGGATCAGATCGGACAACGCTGCCCCGGCGATTCCGCAGACCGCTATCCGCTTGCCACCTTGGGCTCCATTGTTCAGTGCGAGCAGCATAGTTGGGCCGGGAATGACCGTAACGGCTGACACTGCTAGCACAAACAGAGAGAGTGTTGCGAGGTCCATTGTTGGCTCCTTCATGACTAGGGTCGAGAATGACGACGGCTGTGATCCTTACCAGGCCAACAATTCCGGTGCGTCAGATACCTAAAGCATACGGCTTTCAGTGTCAGTGATCGTCGATCAATGTAGCACTCTGGGTAATTGGATCGAATCGCCGTGTCGGCGTTTGGCAAGTAGGCATGCATATTCCGTTGGAGCCGCTCTCCTTTGAGGACGGATTCATTGAAATGAAGGATTGCGTCGGCGCGTGTTTCGTCACCCATTAGCTTCTGAACATGGGGCAAGCCAAGTTGAGTTGGCTACGGTGCCGACAGTTTCCCCTGACTTCTGCTCAAGCGACAATCGAGAGTACCGTTCCTTACCTTCGAAGCGCGCCAACGCAGCATGTGTACTGCCAATCGATCAATGGCAGCATACTGACTCGTGCTCTGTGCAGTGCGGCTTAGCCCATTGCCGCCAGTAGTTGAGATCGAATACGCGCCACTCCCACGTTGACTGATGAGATGATCAGCTTCTACTGGGCTCGCAGGATGGTGCTCGACTCTCGCGACGGAGAGAAATAGTAGAGATATGCTTGGGGGCCAAGAAAAGCGTGGTAGTTCCGAGGGCAGGATCAGTAGTTGGCTACCTGGTCGTGTCGCTGACATCCTCGACGGGCATTCGGAGTGGAGTGCTCTCTTCGTCGTTCACAATAGGGACACTGGATAGCCAGTCCAGGGCGGAGAGCAACACGTCATCATCGACTGCGCCCTCTAGTTTGAGCGTGCGCCCGGTCTCTCCGTCGAGTAGTCGCAGAGTGGGTGTGGCGGTGATGCCCGCAGCAGTGGCTTCTTCGGTCTGGGTGCGTACGATTGCTGCTGCTTGCTCGCTTTTCATACACGCCTGCGTTGCAGTGCTGAGGCCGGGCGGGGAGCTCGATTCCGCCACGCCCTGGCCGTTTCCCCGCGTGTGTCCGTAGATCCATTCGACTGCTTCCCAGAACATCGGCGCGCCTCCGGTCTCCGCAAAACACTCGGCCAGTTGGGCCTCCCTTGAAGCTGCCGGCTCATGAGCGGCCAACGGCAGGTGGTGCCATTGCAAGGCCACATCGGGATTCGACTTGACCCAGCGCATCAGCTGCGGGATGTAGGCCTGGCAGTACGGGCACTCGAAGTCGGCGTAGACCACCAGGGTGAACCGGGCTGTACTGCTGCCATACAGCCATGGAGGGCCAGAGATGGCGGTAGTGGGTGGAGCGGGGGAGCTGTCCTGTTGAGGGCTGTTGCTCAGCAGAACAGCCCCACCTACGGCCGCGAGCAGTGTAAAGCTCAGCATGGCGAGCAATCCCCGCCGACGACGAGGAATGAACAGATATCGGGGCATTTGGATGGCTCCCTGTCAGATGTTCAGCGCCAGGGGAGCGATCCCCCGAGTCTGATCGATCGCCTCCGCGACCCTGAACGCGGCATCCAGTTCGCTGATGCCGTGCTCCTGCATCAGCCGGAACCGCTCGGCCTTCTCTTCCGGCTCGGTCATGGCCATTGCCAGGTACAAGCTCGGGGGCACTGCACGAAAGAGCACTTCCATCGATTTCGACAGGATCACACCTTCCGTGAACTTCCCTGCCTCCTTGCGGGCGCTGAGCATCAGCGCCTTCTGCGAAGCATTCAGCTCGCGGAAGCGCGCGATTTTCTCCACCTCGTCCGGCGGCATGCTTAGGCAGATCCACCACTCGATCATGTTCAACATAGGTTCCGCGGCCTTCGGAAGGTCGTCCAGGTTCTGTGTGGCAAGCCAGAACCAGGCACCGAGCTTGCGCCACATCTTTGTGATTTTCACGATGTAGGGGGCGAGCAGCGGGTTCTTGGTGATGATGTGTCCTTCGTCCGTGACGTTAATGATCGGTCGGCCCAAGAACTGATCGCGCTCGGCGATGTTGTTCACCGTGTTGATCAGCGAGATGTAGGCAATGGACAGTTGCGCGCTGTAGCCCTCGCGAGCGAAAGTGGCCAGGTCGACAATGGTGATGTCCGCCTCGGGCCAGGGCGTGCCGTCACGGTCAAACATCTCGCCATCCACCCCCTGGGTGAACATGTCCATGGCGTCGGCCATTTCCAGCAGGCGCGTGCGCCGGGACTCAGGCAGCGAGGCATCGCGGCCGCGTTCGCGCAGGGCGTCGCGCACGTCGCGGGTGAGCACGGTGCGTTTGTCGGCCACGCATCGCCTGGCTGCCTCGATGATGCACTGGCGGATCAGGCTACGGTCGGCGCGGGTCATTCGCGCTTCTTCACGGTCCTCACCACCGGTGATCATCAGGCGCGCAGTGATCTCAAGCTCACCCAGTACGTCGCGCTGCTCGTCGCCTTCGGCCTCTACGGTCGGCTCATCCTCTTCTTCGTCCATGGCGTCGGCATCCAGTGTCTGGACCTTGCTCGGGGTGTCCACCAAGCGCCAGGCGTCCGCAAAGGGCGCAAGGCTGACCCCGGAACCTGGCGACAGCTTCACCCTGTGAACGGTGAGACCCAGGCGCGCGGCGAAATCGCCGTAGAGCCCGAAGCTGTTGCCGGCCTCGACAATGAACAACCTCGGCCGGTAGACCGCGGTGACTTGGTTGAGCAGGTTGTTGAGAGTGGCGGATTTGCCCGAGCCGGTCGGGCCGAACAGGAACAGATGGGCGTTCATCTGTCGATCCAGGCGGTTCAGCGGATCGAAGGTGATGGTGCCGCCGCCGCGGTTGAACATTGTGATGCCGGGGTGGCCGGTGCCCTGACTGCGCCCCCAGACCGGGGCCAAGTTGGCCGCGTGTTGGGCAAACATCAGTTGGGTGTACCACTGGCGTTTGTCTTTGGCCGGGTCGAACATGGCGGGGAGCCAGCGCAGGTAGCTGTCCAGCGGGGCTACTTCATCTTCTTCACGCACTGGTTGCAGCCCGGCGTTGAGCATCACGTTTGCCAACTGCAGACCGCGTGCGTCGAGCTCGTCCAGATCGCGCCCGCGCAGGTAGAACGCCAGCGCGCCGCGGTAGAGCTTGTGCGAGCTGCCGATGATGCTGCGCGCCTCGTGCACGTCCTGGCGTGTCTGCTCCGAGGCCAGCGTCTCTCCGACCGCTTTCTTGCTCAGGTGGTTCAGGTGGGCCTCAAGCACATCCTGCGGCGTTGCGACCAGCGTGAGACACATCACAGTGTCCTCCGGCATTTGGTCGAACAGGGCGTTGACCGCATCGCCTTTGCGCGTCTCCCCCGTGATGTGTCCGATACCTGGCGGCATGCGCAGCCTGTCCACGGTCATGACCCGGTGCGGCATGTCGTCGAAACGCCATACGCCGTTCTCGACGTCCGAGCGTGGCTGGTCAAAGAACAGGCGCTGCGCGAAATCGGTGCCGCTGGCGAGCTCAAGCTCACCGGGCTCGGTCGTATCGGGATAGGCGGTCAGCGCATAGAAGCGTTCGCGGTCATCCGCCGTCGGGCCCAGCACCGTGGGGTTGGGGTTGAACCAGCGCAGCAGCCAGTCGTGCACATGGGCCGCCGTCATGCGCTGCGTGCGCACGCCAGCGTTGGCCAGCCCGCCGAGCAGCCGATCGCAGATCACCGTCAGTGCGTGTTCGGGGGATTGCCCGCGCCGCGCCGTGGTCGCAGGTGAGCGACGGTAGACCACCATCCGTACGCGGCGTTGCTGGCCGCGCCACGGCAGGCGCGTGACCGTGCTGTCCTCGAACAATCCCCCCGGCGCGGCCACGGCACGCAGGTGATGCGCGAAGAAGCGTTCGTAGAAGGTGCTGAAGTCCGAGGCCTGCGCGCGTGGCTGGATATAGCCGTGCAGCGTGTTCAGGTAGCTGTCCCAACTGGTTTCGTCCTGCGCATAGATCTGTACGACCCAGGGGTTGTCGTCGAGCTCATCAAAGGAGTCTTGCAGCGCGTTCTCCAGGCTGTCGCGCACCTGAGAGAGCCAGTGCAGCTCGCGACCCTCTGTACCCACCGGTGTGAGCTCGAAGAAGGCTGCGACCGAGGCGCCATCCTCCAGTAGCAGACTCTGCGACTGCGCCAGGTATTCCACCCAGGGCAGCATATCGACGAAAGATGGGGCAACGTCGTAGAGGGCCTGTTCGTCGGCCAGGGTGGGGCCCTTGGGCCGCAGGTAGGTGGGACTGCCTGGTTCTTGAATGCCCGCAGCGGTCAAAGCCTGGACATGCCGGCTCCAGGCATTGGCCGGCGCCGACTCTGAAGGATGTACTGTCGGCTTTTGATCGCGTTTGGGCCAGGCCATCATTGCGACCTCCGATGGAGGTCCGCGTATTCACTGCTTAGGCAATGGTACGGAAGGCGAGTATTCACGATGGCGATACCAGGGAAGGTAAGTTTCGCTAAGTGTCGTGAAGTGGCCTGCCGCCGGCCGCCAACAATCCGAATCTGAAGATCCCCGGATTGTCGGGAGAACAACTCTGTAGATAGAGGAACCCGATGCGAAAGGTTTGTGGGGGTGCCCCGGGGATGCAGTGAATGAAGTGCGATCTAGGCGCGACCAGAGGCTCCTGCGTGGCAGCGAGCGCTATTTTTGGCCTGAGCGAGGTTCCTTGCTGAGCGCGCCTAGTCCTCTCGTGTCTTCCTATCACTGCGTAAGCATGATTGCTTTGCGGACCTCCAGCCGAACTGCTGCAAAATCGGCGGCTACCCGGGGGTCGGCCAGCAAGGCGCCAACCAGCGCTGCAGCAGCGACCTGTCCACCTTGCAGGTCACTCGGGTAGTGCACGCCGGCAAGGACGCGGCTGTCTGCGTGGGCCCTGGCCCGGGCAAACAGTTGGTCATGCTTTTCGGGCACGGCGATGCTGAGTAGGGTCGCATTCAAGTAGCTGTCCATGGCATGGCCGCTTGGGTAGGAATCGCCCTCCGGGGGCGGCAGGACTGGTTTGACAGCAGGCTCCAACTCATAGGGGCGCGGTCTCGCAAAGTGCTTTTTCGCCGGCATCAGCACCTGGACAAGGTTCTCTTGCACACGCTGGAAAAACTGCCGCGTCAGAGGCAATTGCTCCTTGTCGAAGGCTTCGCCAAAGATGTCTCGGGCGAAGGGAAAGATGTTGTCTTCCCATTGATCATGCGCCTGTACCCGGGTCGTCTGCTCCTGGGTACGGTTCTTCTGCACATCGAGGACCGCCTTGAGGTCGGCGCGGGCCACGGCAGAGTCCGCCCTTGGCGGTGGCGGGAGGTAGTCCGCCAGTTGCAGCGGCTCCTTCAGCACATATGGCGTGATGGCGGTATCGGCGTGTACCACCAACGCCGGCAGCAGGAACAGGCCCAACAGCAGCGAACGGGGGAACATATTCATAGACAGTCTTCCTCTCAGTCGAGTCATGGACCTTCAGGCCCGCCCAATGACTGCCCTTCGCAGCCACTGGACACACTGTCCGTTTTCCTCGCCGGGCAATCTTGTCTACGCCTGCCAGGGTCATGCCGACCTGGCAGACAAACACAAGCGGGCGGAAATCGAATCTCGATACTGAGTCCTCGGCACATCGTCGAACTAGCGTTCAGCCAACACAGAGGGCTCTAATAAAATGAATAACCTCAAACATGTGTTTCGCGTCGGAGTCTTAGCGGGCAGCCTGTCTGATCTTGCGTTTGCAGCCCCACAGGAAGGAGGGTTCCTGGAAGACAGTGAAGTGTCGTTGAAAACACGTACCTACTATTTCAATCGCGACTACCGCGACCAAAGCAACAATGCCGGCCGCAATCGGGGCAAGCCCAGAGATGCGCGCAACGGATACCGCGAAGAGCTTACTCAGGGCCTGACCGGCTGGCTTGTGTCCGGCTACACGCAAGGCACCGTCGGCTTCGGTCTGGACGCCCACGCGATGATGGGGCTGCAACTGGACAGTGGCGGTGGTCGCACGGGAACGGGCAACTTGCCCGTGGGTGGCGACGGCCACCCGGACTCGCACTATGGCAAGTTCGGCGGCGCGCTGAAAATGCGAGCCGGCGGGACGCAGCTTAAATACGGCCAAATGACCACCTCGGCCCCGGTGTTCGCAGCCGTCAGCAATCGCACCTTGATCGGCATGGCCTATGGGATGCACATCGGGAGCGTCATTACGGATGACCTCCGGGTAGAAGGCGGACACTTCACGGCAGCCGCTGGCCCGAGTGAATCCAAGGCACATGGCAAGATCACAACCGTGTACGGCAAGCTCGGGAAGCGCTCGGCCGAAGTCGATTCGGTCGACTACCTGGGCGGAGTCTGGAAGGCTACTGGTGGCCTCTCTTTGAGCGCCTACAGTTCGCGGTTCGACGACGTTTGGCGCCAGTACTACCTGGGGGCGAGCTACAAGCTGCCCTTAACGCCCAAAGAAGCGCTGCGCGTAGATGTGAATGCATATCGGACCCTGGACACCGGGTCGCGTGACTTTGGAGGAATCAACAACGTTGCCGCATCCCTGGCCCTGGCCTATGACCGCGATTTCCACAGCGTAACCGCAGCCTTCCAGCACGTGCGTGGGGACCAGCCCTTCGACTACATGGCGTTCGGCGATGGACGCTCCAGCGCGTCCATCGCCCTGGCCAACTCCGTGGGCTACTCGGACTTCAACGGGCCCGGCGAACGCTCCTGGCAATTGCGCTACGATCTTGACCTCACAGGCGTTGGCTTCAATGGACTCAGCCTCTATGGCCTGCATGCTCGGGGCTATGGCAGTGATGGGAGCAAGACAGCCGCCAGCAGCATCTACACGGGCTTATATGGCCGGGACGGGCGACACTGGGAAACCGACCTGGGTCTTGCCTACCGCATCAAAGATGGCCCATTGGCCGGGTTGTCATTGCGCACATCGCAAGCGTGGCACCGTGGTAATCATGACTACCTGGACCGCGACGTCGATGAAACACGGTTGACCATCGACTACCCACTGGCGAGTTTGTAACGACCTTTCGGTCATCAACCAGGCCATGCGCTGATTCCTCGGTCTCGAGCAACCGCTCCATCCGTACTGACAAGCTGATGGGGCGGTTGTTTACCTGTCAGACGTATCTGTCATCTATAGCAGTGAGGCCGATAGGATCCAGCAGAACTTGGCCTTGACGACTAATCTATTCACAATCTCAGTTGAACCCGCTCTTCGACGCGCTCCATACCGTAACGAGAGCAACCATCAGAAGCGGAATCGTAGCCATAGGCAAAGCGTCAAGCCCAACAGACAGGAGCACGCCTCCAAGGATGCCACCACCGGCAATTGAGAGGTTCCAAGCAACCACAGTCATGGACTGGGCGACATCGATATCCGCCCCTGCCGTATGAGCTGTCGCAGTCTGAAAGAGGGTTGCCGAACCGCCATAGCCAAGCCCCCATGCAGCAACGCCGACATAGATAACTGGCGCTAGATCTATCCCAACCGCGAGGCCAATTGCAGCGAAAACGAATAGTGTGATGCTGGCTAGAGTTAGTTGCCGCAAACGCCTATCCACTTGGCTGCCGACGAATCCGATACTGGCCAGCGACGCAAGGCCAAAAACCAGCAACACGCCACTCAGATCATCAGTAAGTCCGGACGGAACCACCATTGGCGCAATGTAGGTGTACAGGATGTTATGAGCGAGGACGAATGTGAAGAGAGTTAGAAGTATCGGCCTCATGCCGGGGAGTACGAAGACCCGACGCAGGGTGAGCTTCGTCCTGGCATCCTGCCCAGGCAAGTTTGGCATGCGCCAGCGAATCCAGATCAAAAGCAGGACACTTGCAGCGGACATCAGAACAAAAACAGCCCGCCAACCCAGCAGTTGCCCGAGGAATGTGCTTGCGGGCAGGCCAAGGGACAATGCGATGGGCGTTCCAACCATTGCTACTGCGATGGCGCGCCCTTTGAGTTCAGGAGCGACCATCCGGGCGGCATAGCCTGTGATGATACTCCATAGCAACCCAGCACTCATACCAGCGAGGAAGCGGACTATGAGCGTCAGCGCGTAGTTGTCGGAAATTGCCGTGATCAGGTTGATCACCGCAAAGAGCGCGATTGTGAGCATCAGCAAAGGGCGTCGATCCCAAGCACGTGTGGCGATGCTCAAAGGTATGGCTGCGATGAGAGAGCCTATGGCGTATGCGGTTACCAGTTGCCCCGCCATGGCCTCCGAGATTCCAAGGTCTGCACTTATCGGCAGGAGAAGGCCAGCCGGTAGCGTTTCCGTAAGGATCGTGACGAAGCATGATGCGGCTAGCGCAAGCAGCGCCAAGAGCGGCAGGCGATCGGCCCCTTTTTCTTCGACGGGTACTGCACTGATTTCTTCAGTCATGACGCTCTTGATTACCTTTGAATTTGGACGATTGTCGCCCACCGTCGAACCAGCAGATGGCGGGCGCGTCTACGTCGTATAGGCTAACTGGATTCGAAACTCCCGCGCGTTTACCGCCAGGAATCTCAAGGTTTCTCAGGAGTTGATGATGCCGAGTTGGGAGTAGAGGGTGAGGTTGTCTTCCATATGGAGCGTCAATCCGCCCCCCCTGCGGTATCGAGGTGGCTGAGTGCACATGCCATGAAATCGATGAATGTGCGAATCTTTGGAGCTAGAAATCTTCGATTCTTATAGGCAGCGTAAAGCGGTGAAGAGAACGGAACGTAGCCCGGTATGGCCATTTCCAGCTTCCCCTGTTCCAAGTCTGCTTCGACCAGCCAGCGCGGCAGATAGGCCAGTCCGAAACCCGACTGAGCAAGTTGGAGAATCAACGTGGTGTCATTCGAGCGTATGACCCGCCCCCTAACAACTGCATCGGCTTCCTGGTCTTTGTTGATATCCGCACCCTCGACCTCTGTAAGAACCGGTAGAATGAAGTTGTGGATCCCCAGCTCCTTCGGAGAGGATGGACGTCCAGACTTGGCAAAGTAAGACGGTGTGCCGACTAAGACAAATTCCAGAGTAGCTATTGGTCGCACGATTAGCGTTGGTGACGGCTTGTCAGTGACACGAAGAGCCAGATCGTAGCGTCCGGACACTAGATCATGCTTCGCGTTGTCCAGGAGAAGCTCCAGCTTTACCTTCGGATAGGCGTGTTGATACTCCACGAGAATACGTGCGAACTCAGGATTGGAGAACCATTGGGGAGCAGTCACCCGCAGCGTTCCGCTTGGGCTTCCGTTGTGGTGCCCCAGTAGCGCCTCGGCATCGTCAAGTATGTCGAGCGCTTCGCGACAGCTGTTGTAGTAGAGTCTTCCGGATTCGGTCAGGCTAATGCTTCGACTGGTCCGATTGAGAAGCCTTGTTTGCTGAGTTGCCTCCAAATGAGCAACGTGTTTGCTGATCATGGCAGTTGAAATCGCGAGCCGCTTTGCTGCACCACTGAAGGAATTCAGCTCAACGATCTCGCGGAATACCTTTAGGCTCGTTAGGGTATCCATGCCAGTGCTCCAGTGCGGTTCGAGGGGTAAAGTATCGACCTATTGTGCTTGCAGCAGTGTCGAACACAGCAAGAACAGGAGCTTTCCTCGGGTCATTTCAGATAGGAACGACATATTCCGTGAAATGGTGGGCAGGGTCATGGCGTTGACTATCAATGCCAGAGCGTTGTCATCGACCTGTCCCCTCGTCAACAGCGGGAGGTCCGGGTGCGTCGAAACGCGCATTGTTTTTGTCGATGAATGCCTCATCCTCGGCGAGATTTGGTTCAAGAGCGACTGGAAGCGTACGTGCGTCGTCGATTACTGGCTCTAGTCCGCGCTGTACCCGGCTAATGCCTGCGCGGTCTATCAGGAAGCGTTCGCGCCACGCTTCACCACGAGCACGTTTTCCCTCGTTCTCCATGCTGGTGGTGTACCGCATCAGCCATAGGTGCATGTACCACTGGCGCTGTTCGGCGTACTTGATGGTGAGGTCGTGGAAACGCTGGTAGAACGCTTCGTCATGGCCACAATCAAGACTATCGCCCTCGTGTGCGATCTCGTGTTCAACGAGAGAGAAGATACGGGTGACGGTTGTGAGCGGGTGGGATTTGAGGTGCTGCACCACGTTGGTGTTGATTGCGATGTAGCTATGCCCGTCAGTCCATGCTTCGGCACTGGTCGACTGGCCCAGGAAGACCTGCAGCGCTTTCCCGCCCCGCACGGTCGGGCCGCGAAAGCGATTGCCCCCGGTGCAGACGGCGACATAGTGCGGGAGTACGCCGCGTAGGGCCATCCAGGCGCGCCGTGTTTCCTTGTCCAGCGCATCACGCTCGCTCACGAGCGCGGTGTGCTCGACGTAGGCGGCGCTCAGCGTCGCGAACGCGATCAGCTCGGGCAGATAGAGCCTGCCGAGCCCCCAGAACCGGGTGTGGTTCTTGGCGACGTCGTCGCGAAGATTGGCATGGATGCGATCGATGCACTCCAGCAGATCGCCTGCGTTGTAGCAACCGAAGCGCTCAAGGGTCTTGGGGTGGACGATGACGGCAATACCGTCGCGCGCAATGGCCTCACCTTTGGGCACATCGAAGCCGTCTTCCACCACCGAAAACGCCCCGACCGGTTGCTTACCCTGGCTGGAGCGGCACCTGCGCAAAAAGTTCTCCAAGGAGATGTGACGCTTTCCCGGGAGAATGGTGATGACCTCTTCAGTGGTGTAGATATTCGCGATGAGGGGATCGCCAGCCAGCAGTGCGCGAGCAGACTTCTCGCGCCGGGCCTCGGTCTTGCGGTGGTTGCCCAGGCGTGAGTTGATGGCATCGGCCATCTGCCTGAACTGCCTGGCGATGGCCTTCCAGACCGGGCAGGTCTTGCGCAGGATCTCGGTACGGGACACGTTGAGGCTGATCGCCTGCTTCGACACGATGAGGCCACCGGCGCCCCAGAGGTGGCCGGGGTCGTGGCGAACAAGCACGCCCTGGTTGTAGATCGAGACGGCTCCGTCTTCCTTCACGCGGTACCAGGCGAAATCGTCTTCCGCATCCCATTTCTCGTCGTGAGGATCCCGGGTAATCAGGCGGCCGTTCAACTCCACGCGGATCGGGGTGTAGCGAACCAGGTCGCGGATCTCTTGCAGGACCGACATCAGCTCCGAATCGCTGAGCTCGTCATACCAACAGCCGGCAATGGCGCAGCCCAAGCAAGAGTCTGACAGCTCGTCGAGATCATAGTTGTAGCCCATGGCCCGCGTATCGACTGTCATTTTCCAGGCGCTGGAGCGCCAGACCGTACTGGCATGCGCCATGATCTGGCCGCGGCCGAGCCGGAACCGGCCGTATGTCGAGTCGCCTTCTGCATGTGGCGTGCCGAAGCGACCAAAGTAGCGAACGACATCCTCGCGAGTGGCAAATCCCTTGCCATCGTCGCTGCATTCGAAACCGGCTTTGCTGAGGGTAAGCCGTACGGCCTTCGCGTGGGCATCGACCGAGTTCATCAGGAGCTCGATGAGGGCCTTACCGATGGAGCCCGCTTGGCTGTATACGATGTGGTGGATGATCTGCGGGTCCAGCTCGAACGGAAGCAGCATTTAACCTCCTCGTTTCTCTTCAGGTCCCATCTCGGCCTTGATTGCCTCTACGCTGCATCAGGCGGCAGCGTGCAACCAGCCAGCGGGAGTGCGTCAGTAGCCTTCCAAGCACTCACCCGGCCGGGCGGTGCGCGGCGCAGTGCTGGCGAGCATCAAGCAGCCGGCGTTCTGCCTGGCCGCCGGCAACACTTCCGCGGCTTCCCGGTCCCATACATCGAGCATCGTGCTGCTGTGCGGAAGCAGGGCCTGAGGTGGCTCAGTCCAGGTGCCGGTGGGCTCTGGTGTCTGGCCGGGCCCAGCAGGGAGGCTGATTGTCACGATCGCGATACCGGTGGTGGATGTTGGTATCGCCCAGTCTCGTCGGCAGGCCTGTGCCGTGCCCCCAACAATGTGTTTCTGGACTGCCCCGGATAGTCCGGAGCAGCCTGGGAGGGTTCGATGGCCTCGCCCTGGGGGCTGATCAAATAACTCCCGTATGCTGTGGCTGTTCAGCCATATCCGCCGATAAATCACAGAATGTGGGAATTAGGCGACTTGAACGGAAGTCGGGTTAATTCTATAATTCTGTGTACTAACTGGCATAGAAGGGGGCATAGGCACACTATGCTGGATTTAAGCTTTAGCAAACCGAGTGAAGTCGTCAAGCGGCTCTGCGAGCGCTTGCGCACAGAGCGTTTGGCTCTGGGCATGACCCAGGCCGATCTGGCCGGGCGTGCCGGCATCGGGGCCAACACCGTGTCGAACCTGGAAGCCGGGCGCAATGTTGGTTTCGAAGCCGTGGTCCGGGTGGCGATGGCGCTCGGCCGCGTCAAGGAGCTCGAAGGTCTGTTCCTGCCAAAGCTGGACAGCATCGAGGACATTCTGCGCTACGAGAAGACCTCAAAGCGCCTCCGTACCAAGAAGAGGCCCAGCAATGCTTGAGCAGGTGAATGTCTTCTACGAGGGCTGGGGAGAACGATGGCTTTGGGGCACGCTGGTCTCCACGACCGCCCTCACCGGTCGCCCACTGATCGTGTTCGAGTACAGCAACCAGGCCAGGCAAAAGGGCCTGGAGCTGTCGTCGTACAAGCTGCCGCTGGAGGGTACCCAGTTGCGGCGAGATTTCCCAGACCATCAGTTGCAACTGCCGGGACCCGTCTATGACTCCTTGCCCGATGGGTGGGGCATGCTGCTGATGGACCGTATGTTTAGGCGCCGTGGGCTCACCACGGCGCGGATTGGCGCCCTGGAGCGGTTGGCCTATATCGGTAGCAACGCGATGGGGGCCATGACGTTTGAACCCGTCGCACCCGAAGGCGAAGCGCCGGATGTCCATATCCCGCTGGAACAACTTGCTGCTGAAGTGCAGGAGGTGCTCCATGGCGAGGGTGGTGAGTTCCTGCAGACGTTGCTGCTGGTTGGCGGCTCGCCCCAAGGTGCAAGACCCAAGGCTCTGGTCTATCGCGACCCGCAATCCGGCGGGTTCACCACGGCCGTCGTGCCAGGCTTCGAAGCCTGGCTGGTCAAGTTCCCAGCCAAAGAGGAGCACCCCGAGGTGTGCGCCATCGAGATGGTCTACGCGGAATGCCTGCGCAGGTGCGCCATCGAGACTCCGGACACGCAGTACTTCAGTTTGCCCAATGGCCTGGCAGCGTTCGCCAGCAGACGCTTTGATCGCCATGATGGACAGCGCGTGCCCATGCAGAGCCTCGCCGCCTTTACGGGGGCCAACTACCGGACGCCGGGGACGCTGGATTACTTCAGTTTCATGCGGGCAACACAGATGTGCACGAACGACGTGCGAGAAATGGCGGTGGCCTTCGAGCGCGCCGTCTTCAACGTTGCCTTCAACAATCGAGACGATCACCCCAAGAACTTCTCCTACATCATGGCGCCCGATGGTCAGTGGAGACTGGCGCCGGCCTACGATGTGACCTTCTGCGAGGGGCCGCAGGGATACCACCAAATGGACGTGATGGGAGAGGCGGTATCGATTTCCCGCGTGGAGATGCTTCGGCTTGCCGAGGAAGCCGAAGTGCCCCAGGACGTTGCGGGGAGGCGAATCGATGACATTTGCGAAGTGGCCAGCCAGTTCACAGACATCGCCGATCACATGTATCCGCGGCTTATTACTCGAGATACGTTGCGCATGATCCAACACCGCATCGACGCGAACGTGGCGCTACTGCGGCAGGGGCACAGGGCGCGCGGTCGCCGGTGAAGATGAGCCGGCGAACGGTTCAGTAGTCATCCAGCCGTTCGCCCGGTAGCGCGTACTGCACACGCTGGTACAGCGGGAACACCGTGGAGTACCCGGGGACCGGCACCGGATCAGTCCCGGCCAGGTGCGGGAACACATACATGACAAGGTCCGGGTTCGGCAGCCGGTGGAATTGGCGGTAGATTTCGTTCTGCGCTGTGCGGGTATAGGTGCTGCCGTCGATTGCCGCGGAACCTTCTGCGGGCAGTGGACGGCGCAGTTGCTGGCGAGCATCCAGCAGACGCCGTTGTGCCTGGCCACCGGTGGCGCTGCCGCCGGTCTCCTGGTCCCACACATCGAGCATCGTGTTGCTGCTGTGTGGGAGCAGCGATTCTTTGTTCGTAGCGCAGCCAGCCACCAGCAACAATGCCACCAGTAGTCCCAGGTGTTTACCCAAGCGCTTAGTCCAGATCGGGTGCATGCGAACCTCCTGCGCGGTAGTCGACCCGGCGGCCTTTGGGGTCGTAGTCGATGTTGATCGGGCGCTCCAGGTGCACGGCGACCCGGGCACCGGGCTGCACGTACACTGCAGCGAAGGCCTGACCATATAGTTTGTTGACCCACTCGGACATGCCTTGCACGCCACTGGCGAGGATGCGGCCCATGGCCTCGTTGCCCGAAATCCCCACGGTGCCCAACTGGCCGTCGCTGCCGGCGACCATGGCGACGTTGCCGTTGTCGGATTTGATGAGCGATGCAGCACCAGCACCGGCGGCGGTGATCAGTGCTTGAGTACCCAGATATTGCTGCGCGTTGCTACGGCGTTCGCCACTGACACAAGGGATCCCGTACGGATCGCTGATCCAGCCCAGGCTGCCATCGGTATTCACGCCGCTGGCGCCCTCGCTATTGCCACTGCTGCTGTTGTCATCCTGGTCGTTGCGGTCGGTGCTCGGGACGGTGCGTACCGTTCCGTCCCTGAATACAAATGTCATCGTGCGGATGTTCCCCCGCACGCACGAGAGCGTCCAGTCGCCAGACGCCGTACCGCTGACAACCGCACCCACCACATCAGGCAGGTCGATGCCATTGGCAGTGAGGTTGTCCGGACCGATCAGCACCTTGAACGGGAATGGGTCATTGACTGTCCCATCCACCGGCACTCGGCCGATCAGCGCGGTCATGGCGATCGAGCCCATCAGCGTCGAATTCGACGGCAACGTATAGACAGGCTTGAGCCTGCTTGCTTTGTCCAGGTCGCGATCCCGGTGGCGAATGGTCTCGCCTGGCTGTTCCAGCACCGTCTGGCCGGGTCCGAAACTGGTCGGGAAGCTCGCAGCTTTAGCGCCAGGGCCGCGTCCAGCCGTACCTTCTGTCGGGCGGGCATCCTCGGGCTCGATCCAGCGCATACCGCCACTGAAGCCCTTGCCGTCGCCGGTCTCCAGGCCCAGGCCGACCGGCAGGTCCGTCTGGCTGCTAACGCCGGCACTCAGGCCGTCCATGCGCCGCTGCAATTCCTGCAAGATGCCCGCAGTCTGGGTCTTCTCGCCCTCGATCGCCGAGCGCTCGTCCTGCAGGCGTTGGCGCTCCGTATCGAGCGCGCCCTGGATCCGTTGCTCGATCGTGGCCTCGCGCGCCCGCAGGCGTTCGTTCTCTTCCTTCTGCTGCTTGTTGTCTCCCAGTGCGCCCTGCAGTTCCGTCCGTAGCTGCTTGACCTGGCCGACTAGGGTGGCGACGGTGTCGCGCGGAGTATCACCTTCAATACCGAGAGCCTTCATCTCTTCCTGCGTCAGTCGCGGCCCGCTCTCGGTCGCATCGTCGGCCTGGCCACGCCCGCTGAACAGCTTCACGCCCACGACCAGCACCAGCAGCACGAGAGGGAGGACCAGCCACTTCAAGAGGCGGTTACTTTTCATGACCACCTCCTGCATCAGGCGTCGGCAGGTTCAGCGATGCGTCAAACTTGCTGATCGCGGGCAGCAGCGACTCTGCGAGACCATGGCCACGCGTCACGAGGTACACGACTGTCGTGTCGCTGGGCTGCCCGATGGGCCCCAGGTCAGGGTGCTGGAAGGTTGCCGCGACAAAGTCACCCTGCAGCGTGCGCGGGTCGAGTGCCAATGTGCTGGGCGAGGTATTGCGTAGACGCACGGCGGTCACCCAGAAGTCCTCCAGGCGCCAGGCCGCCAGCGCACGGGCATGCACTGGCAGTGACGGCAGCAGTGACCCGAGCGGCAGGTCGCGGCGCAGGTTGACCCGGCCAATGCTGTTCACGGGCTCGACGGTGCGTAGTGGGGCGAACAGGTTCTGCGCAGCGTAGCGGGTCAGCACCACTGGGACGGGTGTTTCCCGTGCGATCTGCTGGGCTGTTTCGTTCTCCTCGCGGTCTTCGCCACGGGCGGCAGTGTCGGCGTTTCCATAGCGTTTTGACGTGTTGTCACCCTCTACGATGCGCACAGGCTCCAACGCAGCCTGATCCTTGCGTGGCTCCGTCGCAGCGATGTCCAAAAGGATCAGTGCGCCGGTGTCGGCGTCTTGCAGCTGCAGGCGTGAGGGCTCGATGACCTCATTCGCCCGCAGATAGATGGCGCCGCCGGCACTCTGCACGCGCAGCTTGCCGCTCAGTTCCGCGGGCACGCCGACGCGCACATTGCGGTCGATGAACACCACGCGCTCCTGGTCCACCAGCAGCGGAACGGCTAGTGGCATGCGCTCCCAGCGCAAAATCTCGACCGCCTGCGCTGAGAGCGGCAGACTGATGGCAAGCAGGATGAGCAGACGCGTCATGGCGTGGCTCCTTCAATGATCATCGCCTTGGAGGGGGCAGCCTCTGATGTCGCAGCGATGGAAATGCGCTGTGGCGGCTGGCTGTAGCAGTCCAGCGCCAGGCCGAACGGATTGCGTTCAGGGTCCTGGTCAGAGCGAACCACTTTCAGTGAGTAGCGCACCAGCGCCCGTTTGACCGGCTCTGAGCCGTAGTACTCGTCAGCGTTGAGGTCGAGCGTGACGATCCAGTCCTTGTCTGAAAGCACCTTTACACGCAGGTTCGGGTCGTCACCGTAGCCTCGGCCGGGGATTTCATAGACGCCGCGCACCCGCTGACGCAGCTCTCCGGCCACGCGCCGGGATTCGAAATCCTGCTGCAGATAGGCCCGGCAAGCAGGCGTCAGATACCCCGACAGTGCGTGGAGGTTGCGCGGGTAGTCCTCCTCGCCGTTGGTGGGCCAGCGGTGCAGTTGCTGGAAGATGTAGTAAGTGAACGCGTAAACACTTTCAGGCGGTACTTCCCACCATTTTCGGGTGCTGCCAGAGCGCAGGTCCGGAGGCACGTGGATGGTCAGGTCCCGCGGAGCGCTCCACCAGCCGCCGCTTACTACCAGCAGCAGCACGAACAGTGCGCCGACGCCGATGCGCAGCGTCTTCACGTGCGCTGACAGGTGGGCCACTTCGTTCTTGAAACGGCTCATGGCTTGCCCCTGTGCGTGCTCCAGCAGCCGGAGCGCGTGATCAGCAACTGACCACCCAGACGGCCCGCCAGAGCCGGGTAGCCCTGAGCGAGGCGCCACAGCAACTGACGGTGTAGCCAGGTCTCAGGCCTGCCGCGCTTGAGCCGCCGCAGGACACCGCCTCCGATGAACACCCCGGCGGCGACGCCGCCCACGATCAGGGTGGGCACCATGGCGATGCTGCCAACCAACCAGGCCAGCGGAACACCCGCCAGCAGGCCGGCCACGCCGGACAGGCCCGCGCAGATCCACAGTTCGTCCGCAGTCAATCCCCTCACGACCACTGGCTGGCGATTCAACCGATGCGGAAGAAACGCCACGGTGCCGTCCTGCCCCTGGCTGCCCATCACAGCACACCCGTACCCTGGGTCAGGAGCCAGATACCAACGACCAGCAGCATCGCACCCACCGCCACGGAGAGACCAAACTGCCCCCACGTGGCGCGCCCGGTATGAATTTCCGAGTAGCGGGTGTAGGCGTGGTAGCAGACGCCCAGGAACATCGCTGCCACCACGATCAAGGCCACCAGCATCACGATGTCATAGCCGTAGTTCTGTAGGGTTTGCAGGATGCCCTTGCCCTCACCGCGTGACGGCGCATCCATCTTCGGCAGACCAGAAGAAAGGGCATCAAAGGCCAACAGTGGTGTGCCCGCGAGAGCGGTCAAAGCGGCCGCGCGAGATGATGTGAATGAGTGCTTGAACTTCATATCAGATGCCTTTGTTGAACTACCGGAGAAGGAGGTACCCGAGCACGAGGTACACCGCGAGAAAGCGCACGATCACGGCGAGGAACTGGCGTTGATTGAGGCGCTGCTCAGACCAGCCTACGTAGGCGGTGCGCATGGCCCATACGCCCCAGAGCAACAGAGTTGCGAACAGCAGTCCGAGCAGCAGGGTCGAAAGCACGCCAGGGTCGATACCGCCGTTGGCCTTGAATGCAGCGTTTTGAGCAGCGGTCATCATGGTGCCCCCTTGTCCCTAGACTCCCGGCGGTAGTCACCCCGCAATTCGACAGGGTCGCGTGGTTGCGCACGGGTCGGCGCCAGGTACTCCTGGATGCCGTCTCGAATGCGGTGCAGGTCTTCGCGCAGACGGGTGTAGTCGAAGTGGTAGCGGCGGCCGGTCGGTGTGTACCCCTTAGCGGCCAACGCTGCACTGTGATCAACCTGGCGCTCCAGGCCATCGAACTGGCGCATCAGTACGGCCAGTTCAGCTCGCAACTCAGCCTCACCGGCAGTCGCCAGCGGCGACAGGCAGCCCAGCACAAGCGCAAATAGCCAACGATGGCGGCGGGGGAGATGCATGTTCGCGATTCCAGGTTGAGGGGAATGGCGAAAGAGTCGTGCGGATCGGTTCCCGGCGCCGTAATCAATCGGAACGCCGGCGTATCCGGATTGTTTGGTAAGGGCAGCCTTCGATGAGGCAAGGACTACTACGGGGGCTGCTTGTACTGAGCGCGGCTCAAAAAAAAGCCCGCTGGGGACGGGCTAAGGGATTTGCTTTCACCAGGATTTGGACGTCTCCAGGAAGCGAGCAGGTGCGGAGAGTCTGCGAATGGGAGCAACACCAGCGGACTCAATGCCCCACCCCCAAGCCATCGTCAGCTCAGCGAGCCAGTCGTGCTCAGATCGAATCGGCAGCAGCCAGTCCGAGAGAAGATTGCTGCTACGGTGATCCGATGCGCCGGAGGTCCATGGCACCACGAGTTAGCGGATGCTGCGAATGTTGCCTTTGTTGCCTTTAACGGTTACGGAGACCTTTTTGAAGACGAAGTAGTTCTCTTCGCTTACTTCATAGCGAGGAGCAACGATCAGGTCTGCCCCGGAAGACTTGACGGCCTTGAATGCCGCGGCGGATTTGACCGAACTAACCGGATCCAGGCCCAGGCCACCCAGAGCACCACTGCTTTCACCGCCGTATGCCACACCGTCGGCAAACTGGCTATCGCCACCGAACTGCAGGAAGCCAAACAGGATGTTGACCGACGACTGTCCCGAGATTGCTTCGCCCACCGCGACGTCAGCCTTCAAGTCGGCCTTGACCTGGCTGTCGATTGGTGACGACGGCTGGCTGATGTTGTAGCTGGTGCAACCAGAGGCTGCGACAAGAGTCGACAATGCGAGGAGTTTGAGAATCGCTTTCACATGTACTTCCTTCTGCTTGTATGTAGATGCATCACCGCTGGATGCATTGCCCCAAAAATAGGGACGAGCAAAATACCGATGGCCATTCAAAATTGAGATGAGATCAATCCTGATAATCAAAGGAAGTATCCGAAGATGAATTTGAGTTCATCAGTTGCCACGCTCTTTGACCCTTCGTCGTGGCCGACTGGCCTGGAGAGAAACTTGCCCGCCGGTGATGGACCTACACTCATCGTCGTGCGCCAGTGCAGCCCATGGTGTGCGGTATCAACGTCCGGCGATTCTCACAAGCGCTTTTGCGAGGCTGCCGTCTTGTAAAGCGAGTGTCTCGAGTATCGAAAAGTGCGTGCAGCCTGGTACGTGGACCAACTCGACTGTCTCGCCGACGGCCGCACATGCGCCCGCATACTCATCCGAATGACGCACGAGTTCCGGTAGTTCCGCATCACCAACGGCGACTGCCATGGGCACACCCTTATCGATATGCCTGATTGGACTGAATGCATCGATCTCCCACCTCGACAGCTTTAGTTTGTCGTTGAGCCATGACAAGCTGATAGGTTCCAGGTCGACAAGGGCACTGATTGGCAGCGCACTCGTCACGACCGGATGCCCGCGATACAAGGCAGTAAGGTGGCCTCCGGCCGAGTGACCGCTCAGCACGAGCGCCCGCTTTCCTATCCCGAGCGCATCGTGATCGGCCGCAAGATGATCAAGCAGGCGACCGGTTTCACCGACAATCTGCGTCATCGACGCGTCAGGTGCCAGTGTGTACTCAGCGAGTACAACGTTGAACCCGTTTGCGAGTGGGCCGCTTGCGATGAAAGCGAAATCTTCTTTCGTACAGTTCTGCCAATAGCCGCCGTGGATGAATACGAACGTTGGCGCATCAGGCTGCCCACATTCGATCCAGTCATAGCGCTCACGGGAGCTGTCGCCGTAAGAAAGGTCACGACGGCACGACTCGCGCTCGTAGAGTTTCGCGCTGCGCATCTGAAAGTCGGCCAGTACAGCTGGAAAATCAGGGATGGCTGCGACGTTGTTGTAAGCAGCGTCGAGCGCTGCGCGGTTCATGCCGCGATATAGCGTTGTCATGTTCATGTCCTCATAGGTTCGCTTTTTGAGTGCGAGGGCTGAATAAGCCCTGGCCCTTTGCCGCGAATCGTCTGGCTGGTACTGGAAGAGCGGATATCCCACAATTGGAACGCGCGGGAAGCAGAGTCGGTATGATGCTCTTGGAGTGACGTCCGGCCCGGGCATTCAGTTGCGCTGCGAGACCAGGCGTTGCACCCACCCCCATCATTCCCGGAACATTTGTGGGTGGCTATCGCAGTTGCGCCGCTGATATCGAATGAGCGCCATTTTTCGTTTTCCGTGAAAAAGGCCTCCCGCACTACCAGGAGACCCGAGATGAACGACTGGCGCTCCCGCCTGAATCCTCCGACATTGCAGTTCCCGCCGCTCTTTCCCGGTAGCGACATTCCGCGTAGCGCGCTGCTGTTTCAGTCCGACGATCTTGAGCTGGCCCGGATGAAGATTGGCCGCGTCTATCGCCCGTATCGATTTACGGCCAGCGAGCGCCGAACGATGCCTGTCACCATGTTCAAATTGGACGGTGATGGCATGGCACTGACATGGTTCGCGTATGGGACCGATATCTCTATCCGGCCTGAGATTTGCGGTGACTTTGCACTCGTTCTTACCACCCTGGCGGGTCATTCGGAAGCCCGCAGCGGGCCGGTCTATCATGTAGGCAGGGCCGGGTCGACGGTGTTGGTTGCGTCGGATGCGCGATCGGAATTCCGCTACAGCGCGGAGAACGTTCAACTGGGCGTGCGAGTCGATGCACGCCGAATCGCGGACATCTGGCGCAGCATCGCGAGGCGTGAACCGCCTTTGGCAGTGCCAGTGCCAGCGCTGTTTGATGCGGCGCGGCGCGACCGCTGGCTTGCCTCGGTTCAGTTGGTCAGGCAGCTACTCGACCCTGACACACCGGCAGCGCTCAGAGCGATGCAGCTCCCGCGGGCAGAAGAGATCCTGTTGATGAGCCTGGTCGGCGAACAACTGACTGACGCGGTGCCGGCAGAGCGCGGCCTTGCAGCCGCCTGCGTGAGACGCGCCGTTGCGTTCATCGAGGAACACGCGGAACGACCGCTGACGCTGACCGACATCGCGGAGGCATCGCATTGCAGCGTTCGTACCCTTCACCGTGCATTCCAGCAATGGCGAGATGTTGGCGTCATGCGCTATCTGAAGGATGTGCGTCTGGGGCGCGTCAGAATGGCATTGCAGGATCCTGACGAAATGTCGTCAATCACCGAGATCGCAACGCGCTGGGGATTTTCCCATCTCGGGCAGTTCGCCACGGACTATCGGAAGATGTTCATGGAGCGACCTTCCGACACCCGGGTAAAACGCTAGCCTTCACTCGTTACGGCGCCCGCTGCGTGGCGCAGGATCGCCAACAGATGCAACGTTGACAACAAGCCATAGTCCGCACTGCTTCCCTCCACGGACACGCCTGCTTGGACGCACCGCATGATGCCGCCAGAGAGGTATGCCGGCGGATCGTTATTGAATTGCACTATTCAGCCCGGCCCCACTAGCACTTGAAGGTCCTGGCTGCTTTTCGTCTGACGCATTTCTATCAGAACAATCTGAATTTCGATCCCCTTGCGTTTTGCGAGATCGGGATCAGGCATCCTATTTTTGCATTTCTCTTGCCGGGCACAGTCTTGGAAAGCGAGCGCGCCTGCACTTTGTGGAGCGCAGTGGTCAGCAAGCAGGTGACGTAGCCTGTGGCTACATCCGGGAAGAGAGAGCCGTTGACACTACCGTTTCACTCCCTACAACAAGAAGACGGACTTGTTCATGATCAAGAAGACGTTGTTTGCACCGCTCGCCAGCAGCCTTCTATCTTTGGCCTGCGCTCAAGCGATCGCATCTCCTTCTCCCTACTCGAGCTTTGTCGTCTTCGGCGACAGCCTCAGCGATGCCGGGCAATTCGCCGATCCCGGCGGTCCCGCAGGAGCCACCCTACGCGCGACCAACCGCACCGGCCCGGTCTACCTGGATGGCAGCGGGGAAGTCTATTCCGCCAACGCAACCCAATTGCTCGGCGCCAAGCTGGGCTTCTCCGAAGACCAGCTCGCCGCCTCGACCTCGTCCACACGCGCCAGAGAAGGTCAGCCTGACGGCAACAACTGGGCCGTCGGCGGCTATCGCACCGATCAGATCCTCGATTCGATTACCGGTACCTCGGTCGCAGGCGACCGTAGTCGCCCCGGCTATCTGCCGGCCAACAACTTCCGAGCCGACCCGAAAGCCCTGTACTACCTGACGGGAGGCGGCAACGACTTCCTCCAGGGCCGGATCACCAATCTCGACCAGGCCAACGCTGCGGCAGGCCGCTTGGTGGGCAGTTTGCAAGCCCTACAACACGCCGGCGCCCGCTACATCATGGTCTGGCTGCTGCCGGATATCGGCCTGACCCCGGCGATCTATGGTAGCCCGCTGCAAGCTTTCACCTCCCAGCTCAGTGCCCAGTTCAACACCGAGCTGGTCCGACAGTTGCGAGCAGTCGATGCCCAGGTCATTCCGCTCAACATCCCCGTGCTCTTGAAGGAAACCTTCGTCAATCCGGCACAGTTCGGCCTGGCCACCGATCAGAACCTCATCGCTACCTGCTTCAGCGGCAGGGGCTGCACGGAAAATGCTCGATATGGCATTCACAGCGCCACTCCAGACCCGAGCAAGTTGATCTACAACGACGCGATCCACCCCACCGAAGCCGGGCAACGACTGATCGCCGATTACGCATACTCCTTGCTGGCGGCGCCTTGGGAAATAACTCTGCTCCCGGAAATGGCGCACGGTACCCTGCGCGCGCACCAGGATGAGTTGCGCAGCCAATGGCAGGCCGACTGGGAGAACTGGCAGGACGTGGGCCAATGGCGGGCGATTGTCGCCGCAGGTGGCCAGCACCAGGACTTCGACAGCCAGCGCAGCGGGGCCAGTGCCGATGGTAGTGGTTTCAACCTGAATATCGGTGGCAGCTACCGGCTCGACGAGTCCTGGCGAGTGGGTGTATTGGCCGGTGCCTATCGGCAGAAACTCGAAGCGGGTAGCAACGATTCGGACTACAAGCTCAACACCTACCTGGGCACCGCTTTCGTTCAGTACCAGCAAAATCGCTGGTGGGCGGATGCTGCTGCCACCGCCGGGCACCTGGACTACGACAACCTCAAGCGCAAGTTCGACTTGGGCGTCAACGAACGCGTGGAAAAAGGCGACACCGGTGGCGACGTCCTGGCCTTCAGCGCGCGCCTGGGCTACGACATCGCGCAGCAGGCCAGCAGCCCCTGGCACCTGTCGCCGTTCATCAGCGCCGACTACGCGCGGGTCAAGGTCGATCGCTACTCCGAGGACGGAAACGACTCTACCGCCCTGACGTTCGATGATCAGAAGCGCGCTTCGCGGCGACTGGGCGTCGGCCTGCAGGGCAAGTATCAGCTTACCCAGAAAACACAGGTGTTCGGCGAAATCGCCCACGAACAGGAATACGAGGACGATGCCCAGAAGCTCACCATGGCCCTCAACAGCCTGCCGGATAACCGCTACACCCTGGAAGGCTATACCCCGCGGACCAACCTCAACCGCCTGAACCTCGGGGTCAGCCACAAGTTCGCCCAGGACCTGGCCTTACGCGCCAGCTACAACATCCGCAAGGACGATGACTTCACCCAACAAGGTATCAACATCGGGGTCAGCCTCGACTTCTAGAGTACGGAAAATTGAAATTGCTACTCCCGTGAGGAGCCAGTGCTTTTCGCGCGCTAGAAAACTACGGACGCCAGCCGGATCCCGGGGTTTCAGTGAACAACTCCAGGGCTTGTTCGCGCAGGGCGTTCGCTAGCGGTGAATTGCAACGGGCACGTGGCTGGGCCAGAACGATATGCTGCAGCGGCAATGGTTCGGCTATCGGACGGATCGCTAGCGGTTGCCCATCGTAGCTGTGGTCGCCAAAAGGTCTGCTGTAGGCCACGGCTACACCAAAGCCATTGGCCACCAACGCACGCTGGAGCTCGAAGGAATGGGCCCTGCTGATGTTCTGGGGCTGCAGTCCATGGAAGCGAAAGAGATCCAGAAAATGCTGAGAGCTGTAGGCCTGTTCGGTCAGCACCAAGGGATGTTCGCACAGGTCCTTCAGGCTGACTTCGGTTTGACCGGCCAACGGATGTCCGGCTGGCAGCAGTGCATGTGCTGGAAGCTCGCAGAGCACTGTACTCAGCACACCATCCGGCAATCCGAGGTCATAGCTGAGGGCGGCATCCAAGTTGCCATTGCTCAACTGTTTGCTGATTTGGTCGAAGCCGTACTCACGGATCGTCACCTCGACGCCCGGATAGTGCTCCTTGATACCGCGCAACAGCTTTGGCAGGCAGTAAGGTGCAAGATCTTCGAAACAGGCCAGTGTCAACTCACCCGAAAGGGTGTCTTCGTCGCTGCCCAGCTTCTCGAACTCGAGCACGCTGGCCACGATCTGCTGTGCCTTCTCCATCGCCAGTCGACCGAACGGCGTCAGCGTCACGCCCTGGCCGCGCTGGCGAACGAACAAAACTTGCCCAAGGTGTTCTTCCAACTCCTTGAGGGCTGCGGAAACCGCCGGTTGCGACACATTCAGCCGCTCGGCGGCCTGTGTGATATTGCCGTGCCGCGCGACCGCCAATGCACAACGTATATGGCGCAGACTGGTCTTCATAAAAATTTCCGAGGAGTCAGATCGGAACATATTATTTTATTTTATGAAGTGCCTGGGGAATAGTCCAACCGTGGTCGCCTCGATCATGGCGGCCGTAACACAGGAGGCTCTATGAACACGACTGTCACCCCCCAGGTTTCGGCGTCGGATATCGCGACATTCCAACGCGATGGTGCTATCTGTCTACGGGGCATTTTCAAAGACTGGATCGGAGTGATTGCTGATGGAATCGCGCGCAATCAACGAGAACCTGGCCCTTATGCCACCAACGTGGTTGCCGCTGGAGAACCAGGCGGGTTCTTCGATGACTACTGCAACTGGGACCGTATTCCCGAATTCACCACCATAGTGCGTGAATCACCGGCTGCCGCCATCGCTGCGTCAGTTATGCAGTCGCCCAGCGCCCAGTTCTTTCATGACCATGTCCTGGTCAAGGAGCCCGGCACCCAGAAGCCGACACCTTGGCACCAGGACATTCCTTATTACTTCCTCGATGGCGAACAGACTGTCAGCCTGTGGATCCCGGTAGACCCTGTGCGCGAGGCAACATTGCGCCTGATTGCCGGCTCGCACCAATGGCCACAATGGGTGCTGCCGCTGCGCTGGAAGGATGACAGCAGCTTCTACGATGACGTGAGTCGCTATCGGCCGGTGCCAGACCCGGATGTGGAACCCGGCATGCAGGTGCTGGAGTGGGAGATGGAACCGGGGGACGCGGTGTTGTTCGATTTCCGTACTGTGCATGGTGCACGCGGCAACCTCAGCCCGGCGCGTCGTCGCGTGCTTTCCCTGCGTTGGGTGGGGGAGGATGTGCGCTACGCCGAACGTCCTGGAAGAACGTCGCCACCGTACCCGAATCACGATATGCAACCGGGGCAGCGACTGCGCGAGGACTGGTTCCCGCAGATCTGGCCAGAAGCCTGATCGCAATAAGACTGCAAAAAACTACAAGAGCCTGACAGCGTCTCAGCCGACGATCAGGCCGACCATCAGTGCTGAGGAGATAGCCATGCCGTGCCAAATTATTCTGCCTGAGATACGCGAGCTGATGCCCTCTATGGTTGCCCTGCGCCAGCGTCTGCACGCCCATCCTGAACTGAGCTATGAGGAATTTGAGACCAGCCACCTGGTGGCTGAAAAGCTGCGCGAGTGGGGCTATGAAGTGCACCACGGACTGGCCGGTACCGGCGTAGTTGCCACGCTGCGCAAGGGACATGGCATCCGAACCATCGGACTGCGCGCGGACATGGATGCCTTACCGATCACAGAAACTAGCGGCCTGCCCTATGCCAGCCGCCACGATGGCAAGATGCACGCCTGTGGCCATGACGGGCATACCGCGATGCTGTTGGCCGCCGGCCAGTGCCTGGCCGAGAGCATCGACTTCGATGGCATTGTGCGCCTGATTTTCCAGCCCGCAGAGGAGGGATACGTTGGCGCGCAAAAGATGATCGAAGAGGGCCTCTTTGAGCTGTTTCCCTGCGACGCTGTATTTGCCATGCACAATTGGCCGGGTGTGCCCGTGGGTAAGTTCGGTTTCCTGTCCGGACCGTTCATGGCCTCAGCCGATACCGTGACCATACGGATCAACGGCCGCGGCGGCCACGGCGCCATGCCCCAGGACACGGTTGATCCGGTGGTGGCTGCCGCCTCGCTGGTCATGGTGTTGCAGACGGTGGTCGCCCGCAACCTGCCACCCCTGGATACGGGGGTGGTCGGGGTCGGCACGATCCATGGTGGCACCGCATCCTCGGTGGTGCCGACTCACGTTGAGCTGGCCGTAACGGTCAGAGCCCTGAAGGAGACAACGCGGAACCTGTTGTTGCAGCGGATCGAAGCACTGGCCCACGCCCAGGCAGAAGCGTTTGGTGCGACCGCCGACGTGTCGATCAGCCCCAACGCGTTCCCAGTGCTCTACAACCACCCGCGGGAAACTGCCTTGGCACGCTCGGTAGCCTTGGAGTGGCTGGGCGAGGAGGGGCTGGTCGCCGACATGCAGCCGATGACCTGCAGCGAGGATTTCTCTTTCATGCTGCAGGCCTGTCCCGGCAGCTACCTGATCATGGGGAACGGCGAAGGCGCGGAGGGGGGCTGCCTGCTGCATAACTCTGCCTATGACTTCAATGACACCGGTTTGCCCTACGGCGCCAGCTATTGGGTGAAGCTGGTCAGCGCCTTTCTGGATCCGGTCGATTGATCCCTGTCTCCAAGGTTGTCGTTCCGGCCGGCGGCGGTCAGCCCCGGCCCTTCCCGGATGCGTATCCCTTGTCTGCAAGGAGAATGTCATGGCCGTTCTTTCGCAATCCTTGGCGCCGGTTGTGGCGTCGAATCTGCACCTGTCACGCCGGCGAGTCATTGTCGGCACTACCATCGGCAACGCCTTGGAGTTCTTCGACTTCACGGTCTACAGCTTTTTGATGCTGTTCATTGGTCCGCTTTTCTTCCCAGCCGCCTCATCCTATGGTCAGTTGCTGCTTACCACCGCGACCTTCGGTGTGGGCTTCCTGATGCGCCCTGTCGGTGCGCTGCTGATCGGCTCCTACGCGGATCGCTTCGGCCGTCGCTCGGCGATGACCCTGACGCTGTTCATGATGGGGTTGGGCTGCGGCATGATGGCCCTGACGCCGACCTATGCCCAGATCGGAATGGCCGCGCCGCTGGTGATCGTGCTGGCGCGCCTGATCCAGGGGTTTGCCGCCGGCGGCGAAGTCGGAGCGGCAACCACCTTGCTGGTCGAGCATGCACCTGCCTCACAACGCGGCTTCTACGCCAGTTGGCAGTTCGGCAGCCAGTCCCTAGGCATCTTCCTCGGTGCGATCATGGTCGCCGCTCTGGTCGCCGGGCTCGGCACGCAGGCCATGAACGAATGGGGTTGGCGGGTGCCGTTCTTCATCGGCATGCTCACTGCTCCGGTGGGCTGGTACATCCGCAGGCACCTGGAAGATACGCTGGTCGTCGGGCTGTCGCACACCCGCAGCCAGCAGGCCAGAGAGCGGGCGGCGCGCAGCAGTCCGTTGCGCGAGCTGTTCGGCCAGCACAAACTGACCTTGTTCAAAAGCGTGTTGCTGATGCTGGGGGCCATGGTCTCCACCCAGATCATCGCCTTTTACATGCCTGCCTACGCTGCGCGGGTGCTAGGCCTGCCGACCACCTCCAGTCTGATGGCCAGTGTGGTGGTGGGCGCAGTCTGCTTTCTGCTGTCGCCCCTGGTGGGTTGGCTGGCCGATTATTGTGGGCGAAAACGGGTGATCCTGTGCTCGCGCCTGCTCACTCTGGTGGCGATCGTGCCCTGCTTTCAGTGGCTCAATGTTGCGCCCAGCCTGTTCAACCTGCTGTTGATCATTGGGCTGCTGTCGGTGCTACTGACCCTGCAGACCGTACCAGGTATCACCATGCTGCCGGAGATGTTTCCCAAGTCGGTGCGCACCACCGGCATGGCGGCGGCTTACGGTATTGGGGTTTCGGTGTTTGGCGGGTTCGCCCAGTTCTTCGTCACTTGGCTGCTGCAGGTGACCCAGCAGCCTCTGGCGCCAGCCTGGTACATGATGGCGACGGTTGCCATGTCCACCGTAGTGCTGCGCTGGATCCGCGACCGAACCGGCGAGGATATCGACGAGACGTCAGGTTGAGTCTTCCCTATTGCTCGACTGACAAACCGGTAAGCTGACAAAAAACGCAACGCGCACAGCGTGATGACCGCTGAGCCAAACATCGACACAAGGAAAATCCAGATGACAATGACAATGACAATGACAATGGTTGCCGGTGGCCTAACTATCTCTTGCCGCCTCGCTAAGTTGCGGGAGTTCTTCCCGTAAGGTATCGAGTAGAGTGGAACAGAAGCTGGCCTTGTATTGTGCACGCATCGTGGTGACTGCTACACCAGAGTCATCCTTCATAGCTGTGAATTTCGGGCTTTGCAGATTGAAAGAGTGTCAGGCATTAGTCACAGAGAATGCTGACAACCGCGTGCGAAACGCAATGACGCATACGGGGATATCCTCTGGGCGCAGTTCGCCTAGAGGAATTCGGATTCGCTGCGGCTTTTCATCGGCTGGTTGGCCGTGCTTTCGGTAATGCACGACGACCAATTTATCACTCTCCTCGTAGCTGGTGACTTCGCTGTAGAGCACCGTGTGCCATCCAGCGGCAAGGGCGAGCTTAGTTTCGAAATGGTCAGTATCAAACCGGAGATACACGCTTGACCGCCTGAATACTCCTATCGCGATACACACGATAGAGACTGTGAGTACGCCGCTCAGGCCGGCGCCGCCAAAATTTGCCGCCAGGAAAAACGCCATCACTAGAAACGCGCAGCCGAACCCGATCGTCATGTTGGCATGACGGTCAGCCTGAAAGGCGAGGACCGTCGAGACGGGGATCGAGACGTTATCGCCCATCTCACGCACCTCGCGACGTATCTGTTGATGGCGACGCGGACACTGCAGCCGCACGGCGTCGGGCATCCAGATCATCGGCTTGTGGATCGGACTGCATGATTTTGCGGCCTCCCAGGACGCCAAGCAGACCTAACGGAACAAACGGGATCGATCCGATCAAGACTAAAGTGCCGCCAAGCCTCCTCTTGCCCGAACCAGCCAGGATGAGCCCTACCGCGGAGATGGCTAGCAAAGTGACTAGGATCGCTGCGAAGATATGCAGGAAGGTGTCGCCTCCCGCGGCATACTCATTGGCAAGGAAAAACAGCACGATAATGCTGTTGGCTATGACACCAATGATGGCCAAACCCATAAAAAGCTCCTTCAATAAAACAATAATTCTTGTGCTCGCGTGCCAATCAACACCTTGGAGAAACTGCTATCTCGGATTGTGCTGAATGCTATTGCCGTAGCGAAGTCGTGATTGGTTGCTTCTAAAACTAGCGGGGAGTTGGGTGTGGATTTGAATCCGGTTCCGTCTATCGCTCAAAAGGCTTTTCGCATTCGCATACCCAGAGCTTAGATTTCGCGTTGTATAGAGCGCCCCTGCAATCATGCACAGCCACAAAGCTCTTGGGTATGAGATTTATCTCGTCTTTTTCGGGATACTTCTGATTGGCCTGGAGGAAAGCTTGCCAGATGGTCTTGCGACAATCGGCTCAGGTCCGGAATTGTTTGTGGGCCGGAATCCAGATTTGCCCCGCCTACACAGCGACTACCCAATGCGGATCTCCAGTTCGCGGATCACAACACTGAGTCGTAGAAGGCTCATGTTCAAGCAAACTTGAGCCGCGGTGAAGCCTTCGGCCTCCACGATCGTGCAGAAGGCACGCAACATTGGCAGATCTACGTCATTCAGATTTCCAAGCATGGACACCTCATGTTTAGCAGGGGGCCCTAGCGTGGTAACGCAGCTCCAACTGTCGAGGCCGAGACATTCACCCGTTCATAACACCGCCACCATTGACCCCGAGCACTTGGCCTGTGGTGAAACTGGCCTTCTCCGAGGACAGGAAGACAACACTGTTGGCAATCTCTTCGGCAGTACCGAGTCGCTGCAGCGGGTACCGAGCAGCCTCTTCATCAATGTAAGCTGCCCCCAAACGCTCAACCATGGGCGTGAGGGTAGCGCCTGGAGCGACCGCGTTCACGCGCACACCCTTCGGCGCCAGCTCTCTGGCCAGCGCCTTGGTGAAAGCTATGACCCCACCTTTCGCCGCAGAGTAATGGCAAAGATTCGCGCAGCCCAGTTGGCCGAGGTCGGATGCGATGTTGATGATTGCACCTTGGCGTTGATTGGTCATAAGACGAGCTGCCTCTTGAGAGAACAGGAAGGTTCCATAGAGATGAACCCGTATCATCATGTCCCATTGCTCGAATGCCATTTGGGCAATTGGCGCTTCGTTCAGAATACCGGCGTTATTGACCAGCACATCCAGTTTCCGAAGCCCACCGAAGGCTCGCTTGACTGTCCCCGGGGCTGACACATCACCCAGAGCTACTCTCACCTCCAAACCCTTTTTCTCAAGCTCCTGCACCAACGACTCCAGTTCATAGCTGAAGCTCAGATCGTTCAATATCGCAGTGTCGCCCGGTTCGGCTAACGCTAACGCGATCGAACGGCCAATACCGTTGGCAGCACCTGTCACAAGATACGATTTCATTGATGAGCTCCACTTCAATAAGGATGGCTTTCCAACCAGTGTGCATAGGTCACAAGACCGTCGCTCAGCCGATACTCGGGGCTGTAGCCAAGTTGTTTCTGAGCAGCGGAGATTTCGAAACGCCCGTTCTCATCTAAGACGTCGATCGTGCCTGGGCCTATGCTGATATCGGCGTTCGGGTAGAGCTGTCGTACGCGGGCGGCCACGTCGGCATAGCTTTCCTGCTCGCCGGCAGTCACGTTGAACACTCGCTGGCTTAGCCGCAGATCGTCTACCGTCGCAGCCAACAGGCAAGCTGCGGCAACATCGGCAACATGGACATACTGCAGACGGTAATCGCCGCCTGAGGACTCAATGAGCGGTTGCCTGTCAATCGCTGCCCTCAGCAAGCTCTTGAGATAACATTGCATGAACTGACCGGGTCCATAGATCCAACCTGGACGCAGCGAGATGACGCTGATCTGGTACAGGTCCGAGTAGACCTGCCCAAGTTTTTCGGTGAACACTTTGGTGCAGCCGTAAGGCGTAGTGGGCTGCAGTGGCGCAGTTTCGTCGATTGTGCCGAGCTCCCGGCTGTGGCCGTAAGCGCACTCGGAGCTGAGGTTTACCACCCGAGGGATTTCGCACAAGCGTGCGGCTTCCAGCACATGAGTGGTGCCCAGAGCATTGGTCATCACGGTCTGGAGCGGGATCCGACGGGAGTCGACTGGGTGCGAGATCGCTGCGGTATGGATCACTGCATCGAAGCGCTGCGCACCGCAGGTATCGAACAGACTGGCCAAATCCACCAGATCACCCTGTCGGTATTGATAACCGGGAGCATCAATAGAACACATCAAGCTGCGGTCATAGCCCACCACGCTGTGCCCTTGCCTCAGCAACTGGTGCACGACTTCTTGCCCAAGAAATCCATTGGCTCCCGTTACAAGAACATTCATGAGGCTACCTCTTAGTAAGGATAAACCGGCAGATCCAGGGCACCTGCTCGTAGTCTGTCGTACACGTCATCAGGTGTGCACCACCAGGCATCGTCGTTCTGCTTGATGTATTGGATAAGCCGCTCGAGCATGAGCAGCCTCGACGGTCTGCCAATCAGCTGTGGGTGCATGGTGAGCATGAAGTGGCCGCCATAGGCTCGCATGCCTTCGACCTCTGCCATCCACAGATTTAAGACCTTGTCAGGGGACTCAATTACGCTACCTACAGCCGGCATAGCGGAATAAGCGAACTGCTCCCAATCGTCCAATGCCCAGCTGACAGGTAGTTCAAGAAGCTGGCCGGGATCACCACCCACCATGTATGGGCGGTCGTCGCCCATCAGGCTACTGTCACTCTTGAAGCCGAGCTCTACCAAAGCAGTGATGACATCGGGAGTAATCTCCCAGACTGGGGCGCGATAGTGGTGTACCTCTCGCCCGATGGTGCGCTCAAGCACTGCTTTACTGTCCTTCAGAGTCTGAAAGTTCTGCTCGGGGGTTTGCTCGTCGACTCGCTCATGGAAATAGCCATGGCAGCCGATGCTGTGTCCCGCATCGGCAATGTCCCGGACCACATTCGGATCCATGTCGGCGACCAAGGCTGGGATGTAGAACTGCGCCTGAATATCGTAGCGAGCCAACAGTTCGAGGATCCGGGGGACCGCCACTCGACGGCAATATGCGCCCATTGAAAGCAAGGTGAGCCGGCGACCTTCAAGACTGGAGGGCTCCCAAGCCGTTTCCGCATCAAGGTCAAAACTAAGGGTAACAGCGAAGCGCTTTTGTTCAGGCCACATGATCATGATGAGACAACCCTCTGCACGGGCACCTTGCGGCGCTTTCGGTTGTGGACGAGCAGGACTGCGCCACTGGCGATGATTACTGCGCCGCAGTACCAGACGTGGTAGAGATAGGCCGGATCTGCAGGTTGAGCCCCCGCTGTGTATGCGATGTAGGCCAAAGTCAACAGGGCTAGTGCAGGCAGGCAAGACATGGCAATAGCCTTACCGAGCTGCTGCTCGCGGAAGACGGCGGAAATAAAGCACAGCAGCATGGTGCCGTAGGAGATCATCATGGTGATCGACACAACGTCGTAGTACCACTGCAGCTCGCTTACTGGCTTGGCCCAGATCATTGCCAGCCCGCAGAACGTACCGATAATAGTGAGGCGCGCTGGCACCTTCCGTGGATTGAGCTTTTCCAGTGCCGAAGGGAGCTCACCTTCACGACTCATGCGATAGCCTGCCCGCACACCGGAATTCAGCGAGATGTTCAAACCGTTGCATGCGGAAGTGATGATAACCATCGTCGGCAGCCACTGCAGCCAGGATGGCAGGTAGAGCTTCGCGATGCTGCCAATGGCTTGGGCGCTATCGGCAAACATCCCTGCGAGCGTGCCTGCAGGTACAGCCATCTTCCAGCCGATGGTCGCGATCGAATAGATCACGAGCATTGCCGTTAGTGTTAGCAGGAAGGAGCGCTGAATGGTACGGACCGGCGTTTTCGCCTCCTCGATGAAATTGATGGACGAGTCGAACATTGCAAGCATCCACATGCCGAACAACATGCCGGGGCCGATCGCCGTCCAGAAGCTATCGAGCGATGTCGGCAAATAGGAGCTGAGGACGCCTGAAGTAGGGACTTTTGGTTGAATGATTCCAGCAAGACCCAAGCCCAGTAGCACGGCCAACTCAAGAGCGAGAAAACAGATCGCAACCTTGGCTGTCGCTGCCACACCACGCAGGTTTAGGACCATGAACACGAGAATGAGCGTGGTAGCTATGAGCTGTCCGGTATAGGGGGGGCCGTCCAGGCCCAGCAAGCTTCGCGCATACTGAGCCCCCACCAGAGCGCACATCGCTGTGACGCTGAAGCACATGATCACGTACGTCCACCCGAGGATCGTGGCGGCCCCTGGCGAGAGGTAACGTTTGCTAAACACGAACACGCCACCCGCGGCGGGCGCTCGCCTCACCAAGTAGATAAGGCTGAAGGCAATCACCATCATCGGGAAAAAGTACGCTGCCAGGATCGACAGTGGAGCCAGTTCTCCGGAGAGGGTATAGAGCAGGGGCATAGAGGATACGCCCACCCACGCCGGGCCATTGAACGCTAACGTGTTAGCACAGACATTCAGGGTGCTTAGTCGTCCTTTGGACAGGGTGGTGTCGACTTCGCTTACTTCGCCCTGCCGGTCATAACCAATGAAGTCGCTGAAGCTCATGATGGCTTCTCCTAGACTTGGCTACGACTAGCCAAAGCATCTGCAGGTATGCAGAGCAGCTCAAACATCGCCGTCGCACCAACAAGCGCAGTGGCGCCATCCCACGGGACGTCAACCAGGTCGATACGGATCTGCGAGGGATCTTCAAATGCAGGTAACTGCATGAAGGTGGGAATGCCTGCACAACGAGGCACCGGAGTCGCTTCAATGGGATGAGGTCTTTTGTAGCGCATAGCAAATCTCCACGCCGAACCGCTAAGGCCGACTTATTGTTTTTGTCGTACTGGAGTGAATGAGGGCAGCACAGCCGCACTCTGAAGCTGCGGCTAGATTGCAAATCTTGCAGGACGTGATGGCATATATAGGAACCTTTTTATTGTTTTTATACTTTCGGGAACCAGAGTATGAGCAGCAGGCGATTGAATACATCGCCAATCACGAAAGCCAGCTTTTCAAAAGTGGCAAGCGTCTAGGGCGCGTGCTGTTGTTGCACGGATACAGCCGTCGATACGGGAGGTTCGGTTGATGAGTGAGACTAACTGGCGGCGGCGCAAGTACCGCACCACAAACTGGCAGGCATATAGCACGGTATTGAAATCCCGAAGCAACCTGACCATCAGGCAGAGGGAAGAGTTTCAGACAAATCCGTCGCCAAAGATGGCTGCTCCGGATGTTTGACGATGAAGGTCAAAGCTTCTAGCTTATTCTCTCGATAGAAACTCCTAATGCATTGATTTATAAAGATAAATAAGCGACGTGTCGCACCTAGAGATACTTCTTAAAACTGGCTGCTGCGATGTTCATGGCAAGGCCCAGCAACAACGCGCAGGGCAGTAGCACCAGCAGCGGATGCACGCTGATCGGCAGGGCTAGATAGACCACCCACGGCAACGCGGTCAGCGGCATCAAACTGGCTCTGGCGCGATGGTAGATAAATCCGGACTCGCGTCCTGCGCTGAAACGCCGCAGATCGCGCCGTACCAGGCCATCCACCAGGCCGACGAACAGGGCCAGCAAAAACAGCGGCAGGCTCAGACATAGCACCAGCAGCCGAACCAGAAACACCAGCACCGTGTAGGCAGCAGCGATCAGGTATTGCTCCATATGCACGTAGACCACGCCCAGGTAGTAGCGAAAGTCGTGTGCTGTCCGAGAAGCACCCGCGCTGGCCCGCCGCGCGGCACCTTGAATGTCTCCGATCAGACCGGTATTGACGAATATCCACTGGTAGGCCTCGTCGACAAGTGCCTGGGCAGTACGCCCTGGCTCTTGCACCACTGCACTGCGGGTGAACTCCGCAGACAGCTGCGCAAGTTCGTACTGGAGCATATCGCGTGCGTGGTGCCAGCCTTGCTCAGGCCAGAACAGGGCCATGCATACGCACTCGACCAGAATGCTCAGCATCAGCGCGCCCACCAGCACGCCGAAAATACGAAATGGCAAGGTGATGATGCTCGCGATCAGTCCCTGTTGCTGAACTTGCTGGCGCTGTGCGGTAGAGGCCGGCTCGCTCATATACGAGGCTCATCAACGTTGTCTGAGGCGTCCGGGTGCGTGAAGTCATCCAGCAAATCTTCAGGCAAGCCGCTGGCCTGCAAATCGGGGATACCTTGGCTTTCCCACCAGTCACCGGCGCTCTCGGTGTAGCGTTGGCGCATGCTCGCAGCCATGGCCTGCAAGTCTTTGGGCATGACTTCATCCGGGTCCGGAGCTGGTAGCGGCATGCGGATCTTCCACAGGTTCCCACCTTCGATGAGTGCGAAGCACTGACCTTTTGGCAACGCGACAACGTGCGCAGGCTCGATCAGTGGAACACTCGTGCTGTTGATGCGGTCCTGAGTGTTGGAGGTGAAGGCAGTATTGCCGCGAGGGTCGGAACTGTCGGTGGTTCCGCTCATAAGCGAGGTGGCATGGACTTCCACTCTGGATAGCTGCTTTGTCAGCAGCTCGGCAGTCGCGGTCTCTCGCACACGGAGCATGAACAGGTTGTTGAAGTTGCCCACCACTTGGCCAGCTTTGGCGCGGTTCCCGATGCGCGCCTCGATGTCGCTCAGCGTCTGTGTGTAAGCGGTGACCTGAATGCCCGCACCACCGCCCTTGTTGATGAGCGGAATGAACTCGTCGCCCATCAGTTCGTTGAACTCGTCGGCATGCAGGTTGATCGGCACCTTGGCGCCGGCCGTGCTACCTGGGAGACCATCGTCGATGCCGAATTTGTAGATGTGCCCGGCAACGGAGACCAGGTCGGAGAACATCGAGTTACCCACCGCCGCCGCGACCTCTGCATCCGATAGCGCATCGAGGCCAACGTAGACGACCGCACGTTTACGGATGATCTGCATCCAATCGAAGATTGGACGCGGGTCGTCGAGGTCCGAGTAGTTCGGCGCCAGCAGCTGCGCAGTCTTCCCAGTGGTGAGCTTTTCCAGGAGTGGCAGTAACGACGCAACAATCTTGTCAAAGTAGGTGCGGTCATACCGTACTGCGCTTCGCAGACCGTCCAGCACCGGATCGTAGACCCGGACCTGACTCAGGTACTGCTCGAGCGCCACCACGCGTTTCTCACGGCCCATCATGTGCCGGGGAACGTTCTTGTCGTTGATCTTGGATTCCAGCTGCACAATCACGTCCCAGGCCTTGGCATCGCTCTTGGCGAAGTACTGGGCGGCGTACTCGATGAACAGCGCATCGATGTTGACCACATGCCGCTGGATCAGCAGGTAGTCCGGACGCTGGCCCAGCTCAACCAGGGCGCGGGCGATGATGTTGACGAAGCGCCAGGCAAACTCTTTGAATGCGGCGCTGTTGCCTTCGCTGGAGAGCTGGCCTGCGATGCGCGTTGCAACCTCGGAGATTCGCCCGAACCGACCCACGGCGTTGTAGCGTGCACTGATGTCCGGCCAACCGAGGTGAAACACATAGAACTCGCCCTCGCGGCCGGCACGCCTGGCCTCGACGTACATCCGCTTCAAGAGGTCGGCATCGCCTTTGGGATCAAAGACGATGACCACCTCGTGCTGCCCGCCGATCTTGCGGCGGATATCCTGGGTGATCAGCAGTTCCGCCAGGCGGGTCTTGCCCACCCGGGTGGTGCCCAGCACCAGTGAATGGCCCACACGTTCGCCCAGCGGGAGGGTCACGTCGAGTTCATTCGGCTCGATGCCGTGCAGCCGTGGCAGGCCACCCACCGGCGGCAGCGGTCGTACCGGGTTGAGCGGGCTATCCCAGGCCAGTCCGCGGGCCAGTCGCGACAGTGGAAACGGTGCGAACTCCAGGCGTTCTTCCAGATGTCGGGCGAGGCGGTAGCTGCGGGTCGGCTCGACGTACCGCCGAAACTCGGGGCGGTAGGTCTGCATCAGCCTATGCGTATGGCGCTGGTCCCAGCGAAAGCCACGGCCAAGGAATAAGCGATTCTGGCTGACCGGCACCTCACGGCTGGTCATGGTGTAGCGGGGGAGACGGCGGACGTTTCGGCGATAGCGCAGGATCTGCCAAGCCTGTTGCAGGCGTATCGCCCCGAACATCAGAAAGCACACCGCAGCGGCGAGCCCCAGGACGGGGTTGAGCGCCAGGGACCAAGGTGCGAACACGCACAGAAAGGCGGCGCAGGCGCAGACGGCGACGGAGTACAACTCGACCGCAGGACGCAGCAGGACCTCGACTGCATACGCCTGCGCCATGTCACTGCTCGATACCGCTGGTGGTGATCAGCACCGGGTAGTGATCCAGGCCCAGCCGCTGTGCCAGATCGTCGGCGGCCACCGGCGCCAGTTCCAGGCCCGGAGCGAGCGCACGCAGAGACTGCATGGCAGCGGCGGTCTCGACGTTCACCACGAGCCCTACGGCGCGCAACTGCTGCAACGTGACCAGGCGCTGGGCCAGCCACCCGCGCGATCGATCATCGTCACCAATCAAAAACAGTGGGGTGAGCCCAGGTGCCTGGATGTTGCGCTGGGCGACCACACCTGGTGTCAGGCCGGGCGTGCGCACCGGCAGCATATCGGCCTCGCTGTATCCGCGCGGAGGAGAAGTGCCTCGGGCAGGCGGGCGCGAGTCTTCCTGCGGGGCGAGCGCTTCGTAATATGGTAAGGCGGAGCTGCCGCCGCGGTCTTCGACCACGATCAGGGGCGAGGCAGATTGCTGAGCGGCAGCGGGGGAGAGCCAAGTGGCCAGACTCAATGCCACGCAGCAAGGGAAGGATTTCAGTTTCATGGTGAGGCCTTCAGGGAGGCCAGCGTCAGGTCGGGCGCCAGAACACGGGTCAGGTGGCGCTGTACGTCACGCCGGTAGCGTGCAGCGGGCGCACCACCAGCGGGTCGGTGGTAGCGGCCGATGGCATGGATCCAGTCTTCGCCCGGGGTGTGCTGTTCGCTGAGGATGGTTGCCGCCAGCGTGAGGTTGCGGTAGGGGTCGAGCAAGTCACAGGGCGCCACACCCCGATGGGCCTGATGCCCGACATTGATCTGGCCCAACCCGACATCGATCCGCTTGGCCGAGGTCCGGCGCAAGGCCTCGGTCAGCCCCGTGCAAGCTGCCTGGCGCGTCCGGTAGCGCAGCGACGTGCCCGCCACGTTGAGTGTCCAGGGCCACGGGCGCAGTTGCCCCCGAATTCGGGCGCCACTCTCCTGCAACGCGACGGCATACAGCACCGTCGATGGAACAGATGCGGCGTGGGCGGCGAGCTGGTAGGCCGGTGGCGGGATCTCTGCCGCAGTGCCTGACGTTGTCCAGCATGCCAGGCCTGCGGCGACCCCCATCAGGAGGAACAGGCGATTCAGCGAGGCGGCCATGGGAGAATGACCTGGCTGCCAGCTTGAGCAATCGAGATAGGCATGGGCAGGCTCCATGGTGAAAAGGAGCCCTACTTTTGCAATTCGACGCTCGGTGGGCAGCAAACAAAGGGATATGGTGTGCTATCGGATTTCTGGGGTGTAGGTAATACTGTGCATATCAATTAGCGAAGCCATGGCGCGTATCCGCACCCCAGCTCTTCTGCATACTCCGGTATGGCATATTTCGACAGGAGTCCCATGAAAGCGCTGAAATCCTGGTTGTGGCCGTTGCTTTTGCTGCCTGGTGTGGTCTGCGCCAGCGAAAATATTGATTTTCACTATGCCAATGCCCAGGTGCTGGCGGCCACCGACCCGACCGGTGCCAACGAAGCCTGGTTCGCGCGTTGCGCTGCCGGAGGACAGTTTGCCGATCTCGCCCCTGGTTACGCACCGGATCCACGATTGACCCGGGAACATCGAGAAGCCGCCGAAAAAGCGTTCGACCGGCAGAACTTCGAACGCATTGCGCAGACGACCTACGATCGTGTGATTGGCGATCTGCCGCAAACCCGACTGACGTTGTGTGTGGACTTCACGTCTCCCGACAACAACTTCGTCCGCGACAAGATGAAAGGCGTGATGGCGCTGACCGCCGGTAGCGGGAAGGTCCTCATCAAGCTGCACCCGCAGGCGGACTGGGCCACGTTTTTGCCCTATGTGTTGGCGCACGAACTACACCACAGCTACTGGGCGCAACATCACTACGACCCGAAGGCAGCGTTCACCCTGGGCGATTACCTGATCTTCGAGGGGCGTGCCGACTACTACGCCGCGCAGGTCTTCGGTCAGCACCCGGCCCCCTGGATCGACGCGCTCGACGATGTCCAGTACGCCGCGGCGACTAAGACGTTCCGCGCGCAACTGGCCGATACCTCACCTCAAGTGCTGATGGGGGCGATGTTCGGCAATCCCCAAGCGGGAATTCCGCTATGGGCGGGCTATACCGTTGGCTACCGTTGGGTGGCTGGCCGCCTCAATGGGCTGAGCCGCCACGATTGGGCTGCGATCACCGCGATACCTGCGAGGGACTTCGTTCCCGCTGAATGAGCACGATGGCGATGGGAGGGGAGCCGTCATTACTCTCGCTGCCAGCCCACCTCGGTCTCGCGCACCACGGCAGGCAGCTCGCCAGCTACCCCGAGCGACAGCCAGCGGCCTGCATCATGATTGAGGGTGATCGCGCGGCTACGCACTTTTTCTGGTTCGATACCGACCCGTGCCGCCCAACTGCGTATGCGCATATCCTCCTGGCGACTGCCGACCATGTACACGTCAAACGGTGTGCCTGCGGCCTGCAGATCGCGGGCACGCGCGTCACACGGGGCGCAGCCGTCTTTGACGAACAGCGCCAGGCGCCCACTTCCCGCTACCGCGCGAGCGCCGGGCAGGTTCACCCGTGCGGTGTGGGGGAATGCGCGCTGCCAGGCTTCGTCATACGCCCGCTGGTACGACAGGAGTTTTTCTGTGCGCCGCGCCTCGGCCTGGACCTGCAACGCCGCCAGGCGGCGGCGCTCTTCGTCGCTGCGGGCCTCGATGCCGAGTGCTGTCAGAGGATCAAGATTTGGGGAATAGGTGCCCAACGGCCCCTGCATCAATTGGCGATAGCGCGTCCAGTCTTCAGGGCTGAGCCCCCAGTCGCGCGCCAGGCGCAGGTCGGGGGTAGTCTCGGCACTCGGCTGTAGCTGGCTGCGTGCCGTATCGGCCTCCCGGGGCATAGTTGACTGGGGAGGCGCCGCCACCACGGCGACAGGAAGTGCCAGGCCCGCCGTGATGAGCAGAACCCTGGCCCGGTGGCCGAGCGAAAAAGTCCGGCAATTCATGGCATCACCAACTGCAGGGCCTTGCCGTCGACGCGGAAGGTCGCCTGCGCCGAGCCAATGGCCTCAAGCGTCCAACTGCTCTCAGACTCCCCAACCCTCAGTAGACGGATCTGGCTCAGAGAGGTGGCGCTCCGAGGTGCGACTGCCAGAAACCGCTCACCACCGCGCAACTCGACCCCCATCACCTGAAAGGGAGGTTGCGGCACTTTGGGCGCCCTGGCGGCGATAGGCTTCGTGCGTGGTACAGGTGCACCCGCCTTTCCCGGAGGCGGAGTCGCTTCCAGCTTTGCCACACGGCCCTGCAAGGCCAATAGGGATTGCTCCGTCGATGGATCAGCACGCGACGCCTCCATCGATGCCTCGATCAGCGCCAGCCGCGCCTCCAGTTCCGTACGAACCATTGCCAGCGCCTCCGGCGCTACGGGCGCTGCCACCTGCTTGTTGGCCGCGATCTGCTGCTCGGCTTGGCCCAGCTTGGCGGCCAGGGCGTCGAGCTGACCCGCCTGCGGCGATAGAACCGGAGGCGCGCCCAGGCGCATCACATCGAGCATGACGACCACCAGGCCGGTGCTGAGCGCCAGCAGCCACACCGCTGTGACGATACGCAACCAGGGCGCACGACGCGCCTCTGAAGGTGAGAGAGGGGTCATGGCGCTGCTCCAGCGTGGACGGATGCTATGGCTCCCGGTGCCCGCGCAAAGCATACCTGGCGCGCGGCCTCATCCAGGCTCAATTGCCAGGCCGGCCCGGCCAGGGTTTGCAGGGCATCGCGCAAGGTCTGCGGGCCCAGACGCAAGTGCGCCGCCGGCAGCGGCAAACCGTAAAGTGCCGCCGTCTCGTCGCTATGGCAGAGGCTGTAGCCCGTACGCTGCAACAGGTGCTCTACGCCATCGCCGACGGTGGCAGACAACTGGGCTGGCATCTTCACGTCGACCACCTGTTGAGACAGATCGAGTTGACCTGGCTCAGGCCGGAGCTCGACCAGTGTGTATCGGCCATAGCGAACCACCGGCACGAGGTGCTCGGTGGTGCCTGTGACCATGGGAACTGTAGGCACAGGGTCAGATGACAAGCGGCTTGTTCCTGACACGGTGCAGCCGGCCAGAATGGCGATCATGACCATGAACTGGAAAGCGCGCGGGATGGCGATTGAATATGACTGCATGTGACGGCCCCGCAAAACAAGATGGAGCTGCCACCTTCGTTGGGATGCTGTCAGGCTTCAGTAAACAATAGGAACGCGCCGTCCACCGGGTTTCACACAGCTGGCGCAGGACTGGTCAATACAGAGCTTTGGGGCTCTACACAATCGGCTAGGTCTTAGTGGCAGCCCGCGGATCGGGCTGGCGAAACCCCACGCAAACGGGTTTCGCCTTGAGGGGCCAGGTCAGAACGAATAGCTGGCTGTCATGATCGCCGCGCGAGCGTCGCCGTATTCGATGGCCGAGGAGCGTGTTGTCGAGCCGCTCTGCTGGCGCACCCGTTCCACGTAGTCCTTGTCGAACAGGTTGTTGACGTTCAGCTGCAGGTCGAGGTTGTGGTTGACCTTGTAGGCGAGCATGGCGTTGTGTACCCAGTAAGCGTCAAGCTTGGCGCGGGTGCTGGAGCTGACGTTGCGCTCGCTGACATAACGAGTGCCGTAACCCAGGGTCCAGCCGGCTGGCAGTTCATAGGTGGTCCACAGATTGAGCGAACGCGGTGGCGTGTTGCCCAGGGCCTGGCCCTTGCGCGCGATGCCCGAGGCGGTGTTTGCCGCGTTGAGGATTTCGCTGTGGAGGAAGGTGTAGTTGGCGAACACATCCCAATGCTCGTTGACATGCCCGGTGACGCCGATTTCCACACCCTGCACTCGTTGCTTGCCAGCCAGTTGGGTCGAACCGTCGGCCATGGTTTCCCGGGCGTTGCTCTTCTCTACGCGAAACAGCGCCCCGTCCAGTTCCAGGCGCTTGTCCAGCAATTCCCACTTGGTGCCCAGTTCCCAGGTTTCGTTCTTCTCCGGCGCCAGGTCCTGGTTGCCCTTGCTCAAGCCACCGCCGGTCGAGGCCAGGTTCTCGGCGGACGGGTTGAAGGAGTTGCCCCAGGCGGCATAGATGCGCCCGTTTTCGGTCGGTTTGAACACCAGGCCGGTGCGGGCGCTGGCCTTGTTCGTGTCCGAGACCAGGCTCTCGCTTTTCACATGGCTGGCCGAGTATTTGTCGACATCGCCCTTGATCTTGTCGTAGCGCAGGCCGAGGTTGAGGTCCCAGCGCTCGCTCAGGGCGATGGTATCGAACAGGTAGTACGCCTGGCCCTTGAGGGTGGTCTCGGTATAACCGCTGGTGGTCTTGTTGACCGGGCCGTTCCAGCGCCCGGGCGGGCTGCCCAGGGCATAGCCGTCGCGTGGATACAAGGCGGTGTTCAGGCCGTGGTTGTAGGTCTTCAGGTCGAGGGTTTCCCGGGACAGTTCCACGCCCGCCACCAGGTCGTGGCGCATGCCGGCGAACTCGAAGTCGCCGATCAGGTTGCTCTGGTTGATCCACATCTCGGTGGTGGCGTCGCGCCCGTAGGCCTGGGGCCCGGCCGGACGGTAGCGGCCCGCCGGCACGCCGCTGGTGTTGACATGGGACGCCGAGACGATGGTGTCGCGCGCGGTGCGGCTGTAGCGCGTGAGGTTCTGCAGGCGCAGGTGGTCGCTGAAGTCGTGCTCGAAATCGGCGGTGAAGGCGTTCTGTTCGATCTGCTCCTTGTCGAGGTTCTTCCAGCCGAAATAGGCATCGCGCTTGACCCCGGCCAGCTTCTTGCCGTCCAGCGCCGGTACGCCGTAGTCGGGCAGGTTGTCGTCGGTCTGGTGGAAGGCGCTGAGGGTCAGCCGGGTGGCGTCGCTGAACCCCAGGCGCAACGACGGCGCGATGCCCCAGCGCTCGCGGTCGATCTTGTCGCGGCCGGGCACATCGTTCTGATGGCCCATCAGGTTGATCCGCACCGCGCTGTCCTGGCCGACGCCTTCAAGGGGCTGGTTGCTGTCCAGCGTCAGGCGGTAGTAGTTATCGGTGCCGAGGCTACCGCCGAGGCGGGTGAACGCCTGGTTCTTCGGTTGCTTGCTGACCACGTTGATGCTGCCACCGGTGGTGCCGGCGCCGCCGAACACCGAGTTGGGGCCCTTGATCACCTCCACCTGCTCGACGTTGAAGGTGTCGGAACGGTTGGTCTGCGCGCTGTCGCGCAGGCCGTCGATCTGCATGTTGCTGTTGGCCGAGAAGCCGCGGATGTTGATGCTGTCCCCCGAGCCGCCACCGCCTTCGCCGGCGTTGAAGGTGATGCCGGACACGTTCGACAGCACCTGGCGCAGGCTCAGCGCCTGCTG
>NZ_JAQZAB010000109.1:0-71548 GCF_028640915.1 Pseudomonas sp. B3G-3
TGGACTTGCCCCTATCAAACCGGACACCGGCACCCCGTTAAGTTGATGCCTCAGCCAGGCGCCTGAACTCCCGAGGTGAGCGGTAGTTCAGTGCGCTGTGCGGATGTTCCTCGTTGTAATGCTCGAAGGCGATGGCCAGGTTACGCAGGGCCGTCGCTCGATCGGGCTTGGGCATGTGACGGATGTAGTCACGCTTCATAGTCTTCACGAAGCTCTCCGCCATGCCGTTGCTCTGCGGGCTGCACACCGGAGTTGTCAGGGGCAGCAGGCCGATCTGCCGGGCAAAGCCCCGGGTCTGTTCAGCGGTATAGGCCGAGCCGTTATCGCTCAGCCATTGCACCGGCGATGTCGGTAGCTGGTCACCAAAGCGTTGCTCGATAGCTTCCAGCATCACATCTCGAACATCGTCGCCACTGTAGCCATTTGGGCTGGCCACCCAACTGATGGCCTCACGGTCGCAGCAATCCAGAGCGAAGGTTACACGCAGTTTTTCGCCGTCCTCGCAGCGAAACTCGAAGCCATCCGAACACCAGCGGGTGTTGCTCGTGTCCACCGCGACGCGACCTTCATGACGCCGCGCCACCCCCGGCTGCTTGCGCCGGCGCTCCAGCAACAGGTCGTGGTCTCGCATGACGCGGTATACCCGCTTCACGTTGATCGGTGGCTGGGCCTGCTGCTCATGCTGTCGACGCAAAAGGCCCCAGACCCGGCGATAGCCATAGCTGGGCAATGCGCCGACGGCCTGCTTGATCCGCTCGACCAGGGCCGCATCGTTGAGCGTCCGGCGACGACGCGGCTGCGCCCCCGGAGTGGGCTGTTTGAGCCGAGCCGTCAATTGCGAGCGCGCCACACCGAGACTCTCACTGACCGCTTTCACTGGTCGTCCCCCGGCAACAAGGGTGAGTGCGCAATCCATTTTCGCGAGCGGGCGATCTCCACCGCTTCCTTGAGGATTTCAGCCTCCATGGTCTTCTTGCCCAGCATCCGTTGCAGTTCGCGGATCTGCTTGAGGGCATCGGCCAGCTCGGAAGCAGGCACCACCGCTTCACCGGCACTGACTGCCGAAAGGCTGCCGTCCTGGTAGAGCTTGCGCCAGTGGAACAGTTGGTTGGGATTGATGCCGTTGCGCCGGGCCACCACCGAGACGCTTTGCCCAGGCTCCAGGCTCTCGCGCACCATGGTTAATTTCTCCTCGACGCTCCAACGGCGACGCCGCTCCTGGCCGAGCACTTCGATGCTTTTGTCTTTGCTGGTAGTCATAAACACAGTCGTTTGCCTATCCCTTATGGTAAGGGGGAAACGGTGTCCTGTGTTTCAAGGGGCTCGTTCAGGTAGCGAAACTCTGCCGCGACTTTCAGCCCTTCCACTTTTAGTGGGCTGTAACCCTTGAGCTCCCCCCAAGTCGAAACTGTATCTGCAACGATACCCGGGAATGGCTTGCCCTCAGAGGTCAGAATGTAGCGTAGATGGACCTCAAGAAAGTCGAGGATGCTTCCATAGGAGTCCAACGATACTGACCCCCAGCCACGATTCCTTGCCTCTTCTGGTGGAATCATGCTGACGAATTTCCGCACCATCTTGAGGTCAGCATCCTGAGGGTCTGACAGTGCACGAGTCAGCTGTGGGTCAAGCAGTTGCTTACGCTCTATTGGCGACAAACTGGTATAGCTTTTCCATTTCGTGACCCCAACCATCCAGCCCTTGATATCGTCGGGAAACCACGCCCATCGATTGTCGTTGCCCATGATGCGAGCGTTAGCCCCCGTCGCCAATAAAGGGCTGCCCATGATTCCGGGTACAAAAATGATCGGAATAGCGTGATCGGGAGGCGCGTGAACTTCAGCACGAACATTGTTGGCTGTAGGGCTCATGGTCACACGAGCAGTCACGTTTCCATCTGGCCCAATCTGGGTAGGCACTGGCCTTGTTGGCTCACTCATTCGGCTCTCCCTGCCTTATTTCACTGTATTCACTCATGACTCGGGCTTTTTTCGAAAATCCGGATTTGCATGAGGCTCATGTCTCACCAGGGCCAAGCAGGTGGAACTCATAACCTTCTGTCGTGAGGCTCTGCTGCATTTCAGCCCAACCGTCACCATCAGTGATGCCTTCTAACCTAGCGCCATCACTACGCGTGAGCGCATAACGATAATTGGGTAGCGGCTTGCCATTGCGCACCACGCGAACACGCTCATTAAAAGGCGTCTGGGACCAGGTATTGAAGGTGGTGGATGCGTGTGCCGGTCCAACGAGGCTGTGCTTGGCCGCCTTGACGATAAAGTTACCCGGCATGCCCAGTTCGATGTTGCCCCCTTTGAGTGTGAGGTAGGCGCCACCACACATCAGCGTGATATGTTCCTTAGCGGACATCAGTACATGTTGGTTGCTCGCACTGACCTCCACGCTCTGATCCGCCTCCAGACGAATGTTGTTCTTCTGGGCCTGCAACAGCATCAGTCCTTGGTGGGTGATGTGTCGTATCTCGCCGCTCTGGGCGAACAGCCCCAAATCCGTGCCGGCGTTGACTACAAACTTCTGCCCCGAGGTCAACTGTTGGTTCTGCTGGGCCACGCTGTCGATATGTTCACCAGCCGCCAATGTGACACTGTTGGGAGACACCGCCGCGATCCCAGCTTGGCCACTCAGAGCAATGGCTGGTTTACCACCATTGGCCTTGTCCGCTTCGTCGTTGGCTCCATGCCCAAGGTCACGAACAGCTTCGCTGAGGGTTTTCTGAGGCTCGGTATCATGACCAACGCCCTCATGGTCCGCAGCATAGTCACCCAAGTCCTTGGCCAGCTGCAGAGCCGCCTCCAATACCTGAACAGCAACCGCCCGGTTCAGATGCCCACCATTGGCATTCAACTGCTCTTCAGTGCTGAGCAACAGCCCCTTGGCCGCGCGCAACGCACCATGCTCGTCGGTACGCAACTCGAAGCCTTCACCCCGTGGCGCACCACCGTCGGGGCGTGGGTGGGTCAGATACCCCAGGTGCAGTGCGGTACTGCCGTGATCGCTCATCAGCGCGGCACTGATCTCTTTGGCGGTGTCGTCGATGCGCAGTTCGTTGGCGCGGCTGCCTTTGTATTCCTTGCTCTTGATGGTGCTGAGGATCTTGTGATTCGGCAGTTGGTACGGTGGCATGTTGCTCGCACGGTAAGTGCGGCCCGTGATGATCGGTTGGTCACAGTCGCCATCGAGGTAGTCGACTATGACTTCCTGGCCAATTCGCGGGATCGCCATATGGCCCCAGTCAGCACCGGCCCAGTTCTGCGAGACCCGGATCCAGCAGGAGCTGAACTCGTTGTCCTTGCCCTCCCGGTCCCAGGGGAACTGAACCTTTACCCGGCCAAACTCGTCGGTGTGGATCTCCTCGCCTTCCGGACCCACCACGCTGGCGATCTGCGGCCCATCGATACGGGGCCTGGGCAGAGGTACCGGGCGCCACTCCATCTGTTCGGGAATGATCTCGGCGGTGAAGTCGTAGCTCACGCCCATTTCAGCGTCGGCGGACTCTTCTTGCTGGCTGGCGTGCTGCACGCCTCTATGGGTGATTCGGACTGACCGCCACCAGCGGTTGAAGTCTCCCCTGGGGTGGCCGGTCAGTTGGAAGGAAAGGCCTGGAATCAGGCGCGGATCGTCACCTTCGACCATTGCGACCTGGGCATCTCGACGGTGACCGCGCAGGCGGTTTTCAGTGAAGGGCTTACCTGCTGCGCTGGCCTTGTAGCGTCCTGGATAGTCGTAGCGTTCATAGTGTGGGGCCTGGTGTTCCAGGTCCTCGCCGACCAGGCGCTGTTGCTGGTTGAACGCGGGACGCTTGAAGGTGTAGTCACGCTGGGTCTGTTCGGCCGTGCGGACGTTTTCCGTGTAGCTGAACGCGTACAGCACAGGCCGTTCGGCGTCTCCAGCCGGCTGCGTGCTGTACAGCACCGGCTCACCCTGGATGCGTTCCTGAACGTAGAGCTTGTCGCTCTGGATCAGCCTGTGAGAAGTCGCGTCGGATTTGAAGTAGTAGAACAAGCCTTCTTCCGTGGAAAGCCGGTCGAACCAGTAAAGGTCGGTGTCCCCCGCCTGGGTACAGTATTCGCGAGGCAGGTGCTCGGTATGGGTGTTCTGCTGATAGTCCAGGATCCCATGCTCGGCCAACACCGACTTGAGTATTTCGGGCACGCTTTTCTGCTGGAAAATGCGCCAATTGGAACTCAGGCCAAGCCGGGCAAGCTGCGGCTCGACCACCACGCGGTAGCGGGTACGCCGAAAGCCGGTTTTGCCCTGGGTGAAGCTGGAGACCAAACCGTGGACATGGCGGACAGCCGTGGAGCCTTGCCAGATAGTCAGCAACGCCGGCTGATCGAGGACCTGGGCAAAATCGATGCTGGGGTTATCACTGGCCAGTTCGAGCGTCAGCCGATAAGGCTCGCTAATGGCTTCTTCCAGGGTGAACGCTACGACCTCGAACTCCATCCGGCCGGACAGCACGGAGAAGGTGAATCTCAAATCCCTTTGACGCATATGACTCATCCTTGGTCAACGTATTGAGGCATCCAGATGCCAAGCCTCAACCACACCTTGTGATACCTGGACTGATAGCTGAATCGGATCTGGAGATGACTCAATGATCCAGCCGTATTGGCCTGCCCGGGCAACTCGTCAGGGCAGTAGCCTATTTGCAAAAGTGCGCGAGGATCAACTCTGCGCTCGCACCACCTGCATGTTCTCGAAGCCTGGTTTGCTGACGTGTGGACATCCAATGAGGCGTCCAGATCAGGCTTGCCACCATACCCAAAGAGACGAAAGGATAGGGATAGGAATTATCCAAAACTACGGTAAGAAAAGCCTGATCCGGATCACATCAAATGCACTTGAGTGGTCAGGTTGTCGACGCCTATAAGAAGCGGATATCCCCTGTACTGTCCAAAATGCCCAGGCAATCGCCACCCCGCGAACAGAAAAACGCCTCCACACTGGGAGGCGTTAAGAACGTTCAAAACAAGGGTTATAACGCGGCTCCCTGGTCTGTGGCCCCCAACCTGAATCGTCAGGTCGAGAGCCCTATTTCCAGGCCCAAAAGACGCCCTCCCCCTCACCTCAAATCAAACCTATCCAAATTCATCACCTTGACCCAAGCCGCAACAAAGTCCTTCACAAACTGCTCCTGCGCATCCGCGCTGGCATAGACCTCGGCCAATGCCCGTAGTTGGGCGTTGGAGCCGAAGACCAGGTCGACGCGGGTGCCGGTCCATTTGACTTGGCCGGTCTTGCGGTCGCGGGCTTCGAACTCTTGCTGGGCGTCGGACAGCGGTTTCCATTCCACACCCATGTCCAGCAGGTTGACGAAGAAGTCGTTGGTCAGCGCGCCCGGGCGCAGGGTGAAGACGCCGTGGGGGGTGTGGCCGACGTTGATGTCGAGCACGCGCAGGCCGCCGATCAGCGCGGTCATTTCCGGTGCGGTGAGGGTCAGCAGTTGCGCCTTGTCCACCAGCAGGGCCTCGGCGGGTACGCGGTAGTGGCCCTTGAGGTAGTTACGGAAACCATCGGCGATGGGTTCGAGGTGAGCGAAGGACTGGACGTCCGTCTGTTCCTGGCTCGCATCCGTGCGGCCCGGGGTGAACGGCACGCTGATATTGAGCCCGGCATTTTTCGCCGCCAGTTCGATGCCGGCGCTGCCGGCCAGCACGATCAGGTCGGCCAGGGAGATTTTCTTGCCGCCGGTTTGTGCGCTGTTGAAGTCGCGCTGAATGTCTTCCAGGGTTTGCAGCACCGTCGCCAGTTGCGTTGGCTGGTTGGCTGGCCAGTCCTTCTGCGGGGCCAGGCGCAGGCGCCCGCCATTGGCGCCGCCGCGTTTGTCGGAGCCACGGAAACTGGAGGCCGCCGCCCAGGCGGTGGACACCAGTTGGGACACCGACAGGCCCGAGGCCAGCAGCTTGCTCTTGAGGGTGGCGACATCGCCGTGGTTGACCAGGGGGTGGTCGACTGCCGGGACCGGGTCTTGCCACAGCAGTTCCTCGTTGGGCATTTCCGGGCCCAGGTAGCGCGAGAGCGGGCCCATGTCGCGGTGGATCAGCTTGTACCAGGCGCGGGCGAAGGCATCGGCCAACTGGTCCGGGTTGGCCAGGAAGCGCCGCGAGATCTTTTCGTAGACCGGGTCGAAGCGCAGCGACAGGTCGGTGGTCAGCATGGTCGGGCTGCGCCGCTTGGACGGGTCGTGGGCATCCGGGATGGTGCCGGCGCCGGCGCCGTTTTTTGGCGTCCACTGGTGCGCTCCCGCCGGACTCTTGGTCAGTTCCCACTCGAAGCCGAACAGGTTTTCCAGGTAGTTGTTGCTCCAGCGGGTAGGCGTGGTGGTCCAGGTCACTTCCAGGCCGCTGGTGATGGCGTCCGCGCCCTTGCCGGTGCCGAAGGTGCTTTTCCAGCCCAGGCCCTGCAGCTCCAGGCCAGCGGCTTCGGGCTCAGGGCCGACATTGCTGGCGGGCCCGGCACCGTGGGTCTTGCCGAAGGCATGGCCGCCGGCGATCAGGGCGACAGTTTCTTCATCGTTCATCGCCATGCGGGCGAAGGTTTCGCGGATGTCCACCGCCGCCGCGACCGGGTCCGGGTTGCCCTCGGGGCCTTCCGGGTTCACATAGATCAGGCCCATCTGCACCGCGGCCAGCGGGTTCTCCAGGTTGCGCCCCGGCTCGGCGGCGGGGGCTCCCGGCCCCTTGCCATAGCGGGTGTCGCCCCCCAGCCAGGTGCTTTCGGCGCCCCAGTAGACATCTTCATCCGGCTCCCAGGCGTCCGGGCGACCACCGGAAAAACCGAAGGTCTTGAAGCCCATGGATTCCAGCGCGACGTTACCGGTGAGCACGATCAGGTCGGCCCAGGAGATGTTGCGGCCGTACTTCTGCTTGATCGGCCACAGCAGGCGGCGCGCCTTGTCCAGGCTGACGTTGTCCGGCCAGCTGTTGAGCGGTGCGAAACGCTGCTGGCCGGAACCGGCGCCGCCACGCCCGTCACCGGTGCGGTAGGTGCCGGCGCTGTGCCAGGCCATGCGGATGAACAGCGGCCCATAGTGGCCGAAGTCGGCGGGCCACCAGTCCTGGGAGTCGGTCATCAGCGCATGCAGGTCTTGTTTCAGGGCCTGGAAGTCCAGGCTTTTGAAGGCTTCGGCGTAGTTGAAGTCCTCGCCCATGGGGTCGGACAGGGACGAGTGCTGGTGCAGGATCTTCAGGTTCAGTTGGTTCGGCCACCAGTCGCGGTTGGTTACACCACCGCCAGCGGCGTGGTTGAACGGGCATTTCGATTCGTTTGCCATGAGGAGCTACCTTTGGTCGTATTCATCCAGCTATCCGGCCCGGGCGGGCGCTGAATAGCGACAGGCGAAAGCAATGACATAGGTTGCAGGGCTCACAGTTCGCTCAACTGACGGTTGTGGCCACAGGCTGCTGGAGAGCGGCAAGCAAGTTGCCAGGACGGTGGCCCACGGTAAGCCCGGTACGCTTCTGACTCGTTCTTCGTTATCTCTTGATCAGGTCTCATCCGGCCGGCTCATGCCAGCGCTGAATTAAGGCTAGACCCTCTGTGGCGGATCGCTAATAGCCGGACTATTGCTTGTTGATAGGAACAAGCTTTTACCCGGCCTGCGCAGTTGAAGCCAATGATAGGGACAACGCCTGCGGGGTCGCCTGCTTTCCGGTGCCTGGCGCGTTTTCGTCACGCCCCAAGCCTGCCCAGCACGGGAGAAGACCATGAACCAGCGCCCGCGTTGCACGGCCATCCACGAAGCCGGCCACGCCCTGGCCTTTTGGTGGAACGGTCAGCCGATCGCCCGTGTCAGCGTGCGTACCAGGGCCGAAGCTGCCGCTGGTCCGATGCTCGATCTGCGCGGTAACCCGCGCTATGTAGAGGGGTTGGTGGAGGCCGATTACCTGGTCCCACGCCCCGCCTTCGATGCCCCGGGGATCGCCGAATACCTGCCGTCGATGGTCGAGTCCATCGAGCGCGACCTGCTGCATTGCTTTGCCGGCCCGGTGGCCGAAGCGATCTACCGCCACGGTCGATCCGACAAGCTGATAAAAGGCAGCGGCCGCGGCGACCTGAGCCGCGGTCACGAGTTGATCAGCCTATTGCCGCCACGCAAGCTGCTCGACGCCGAATCCCGGGCCATGGCCCGCGCCAGTTGCCTGGTGCATCGCTACTGGCCGGCGGTCGGCGCACTGGCGGACCTGCTGCAAGAACGCGGCACGGTCGAGGGGCAAACCATCAGCGCCCTGCTGTGCGCCATCAGCGGCGAGTCGCCGGCGCCACTGGGTAACGATCTGGCGAGCCTCGACCCGTGACGGCGTGGCGCTGAACCGCGCCGGCTTGCGCGATTCGTGAAGTCAGCCAGACTGTCTGCCAACCGCCCGCCTGGCCGGGCTGCTTTCATCGCCATCCTCCCATCGAGATCACCATGTCGCAGTACCCAGGCGTCGACGCCGAAGGTTTTATCCAGTCCCTGCCCGACCAGCCGTTGCAACCGGCGTTCAGCCCTCTGGTGGATGAGCTGTGCGCAATGCTCTCGCGGCGTTTTCCGGCGCTGCTCGACGGCCTGTACCTGTACGGCAGCGTGGCCCGTGGCGATGCGCGGCCGGGCACTTCCGACCTGGATGTGACCCTGGTGCTGGCCTGGGCGCCGAGCCCCGAGGAACGCCAGCGGCTGGAGGAGACTCGGCAAGCGCTGGAGGCGCGGCACCCGAAGGTGTCGAAGATCGATTTCGACATCGGCGTGCTCAGCGAGGTGCTGGCGCCCGACAATCGCTACCGCTGGGGTTTCTGGCTCAAGCATCAGTGCCGCTGCATCTGGGGCAATGACCTGGGGCTGCGCTTCGAACCCTTTCGCCCGAGCCGGACCATCGCCCTGGCGCTCAATGGCGACTTCCCCCAGGTGCTGGAAGGCTACGCGCAGCAGCTGGAACAAAGCCGCGAACCTTTACAGCAACAACGCCTGCAACGGGCCGCGGCGCGCAAGGCGCTACGCTCGGCCAACCTGCTGCGCGGCGAGCTGGAACGCGGCTGGCCGACCACCCTGGAGGAGCATGCGCAGCTGCTGTCGGCAGCCGAACCGGGGATGGCCGAGTACGCCGCGTTCTTCCTCAAGCAGGCCTATGTGCCCCAGGGTTCGGTGAGTGAGTTCGTGCAGCGGCTGCGAGCCTACAGTGCGTTGCTGGTGGGGGAAAGCGCGGGTTGATCCCTGGCCCGCCCGCCCCAAGCAGGGCGCTGGCGTCGCTCTGGGGAACCTGATCCCGACCCACTGATGGCATTTTGATTACCTTCAGCTAGGTTCACTTGAGCAGCCAGCGGAGCGCGCTCATCGGCCTCGATCGGCTGCATTGCCACGCCATCCGTATCCGGTCATGGAGACCTTCGATATGCGCATAGCCCTTCTGTTGAGCCTCGCCCTCCTGGCAGCCTGTTCCACCCCACACAACAGCACGCTGAAACTGCAAACCACACAACTCCTCGACACCCAGTTGCTGAGCAAAGCCCGAACGACCCCACCACAGGCACCGGCACAAAAATGCGCGGATGCTTTCAACACCGAAGGTATTCAAGACGGCTACTTCAAAGTCCGCGAGCGCTGGAAACTCCTCGATTGCCTGTACAGCGACAACAAGCCCAGAAAACTCGTGGTGCTGCTCGACGGCACGGAAAACACCAAGGAGGACAACACCAATATCTGGCGCATGTACAACCTGGCGCTCGAGCAGGCCAAGGATGGGGCCAGGGTCATTCCCTATTATGACAAGGGCGTAAGGACCCGCTTCACCTCGCCCTTCGGCGCACTGTTCGGTACCGGTGTGAGCCTGAATATCCGTCAGGCCTACCGCTTTCTGATCGAGGCTTACCGGCCCGGCGACGATATCTATATCTTCGGGTTCAGCCGCGGCGCCTTCACCGCACGCTCGCTGAACGGGTTTATCGAAGTCGCCGGCCTGCCCAGCAACCTGAAGGCCGATGCCCGGGACAACAGCTCCCTGTGGGGCTGGACCGGCCATATGCACGATGTGGTCGAAGACATGTACGACATCTACAAGTCGCGCAACGATGGGGTACCCGGCTTCGATGACACGCTGCGCAAGCGCCTGAAGAGCTACCAAGACGCCAACGGCATCCGGGTCTACGGAGACGACCCGGCTAAAAAAGACGAGAACAAAGTCGTGGTCAAAGTCATTGGTGTGTTCGACACCGTACCGGCGGTAGGCACCAACCTGAAGGAAGAACCCGACGAACACCGCCTGGAGCTGTATGCCGAGCGCGGCTACCACGCCATGTCCCTGGATGAACAAAGGGCCTCGTTCCGCCTGCTGCGTTTCGGCCTGCCGCAAACGAAATCACAGGTATTGGAAGAGGTATGGTTTGCCGGCGTGCATGCCGATGTGGGCGGTGGTTACCTCAATGCCCCGGATAGCGCCAAGTGCGGTGAAAGCCCTTATGCCAAGGGCGGCCAGGGGCTGGAAACCATCCCGCTGCGCTGGATGTTGGCCAACGTCAGTGACGCCGGCATCTTCGCCAATAACAGCAGTTGGCCAGCCGAGTGCATCGGCGGGCCGCTGCACGATGAATTCCACGATGCCACAGGTTTGCCCCATATCGCCTACAAGAAAGCCGGGCTGATTCGTCGCAAGCCGGTGGAACGGGACAAGGTCCATGCCAGCGTATTCCTGAGAATGGATAAACACGATTTGCCAGTGCCTCATCCTCAGCGCGAACCAAAACCCGAGTCTCGCTACGACCCGATCAATCTGGGTTACGCCCGCCGCGAACGCTGCCAGAACGACAATCTGGAGCGCAACTACACCATTGTCGGCACCTACAAGCCCAATTGCCCAACCACCAACGGCACCGTCAGGAAAGGCGCCAACAACGACGCGGTGAACGTCGAGAGCGCCCAATAAAACCGCCGGACCAGGAACAGCCCGCGATAGTCCCGCGCAATCGCGGGCCTCTCCCCGCCTCGCCTCTGTAGGAGCGAGGCTTGCCCGCGATAGGGCCATTACATGCAACCCACCTCTTGCGTCGAACCGGAGTCCGTCTTCGCGGGCAAGCCTCGCTCCTACAGAAGATGTTTGCGGTGGTCAGGCTTTTACTGATGCTGCCTCCTGGCTAAGCCGTCGAATCCACCGTCCGCCCTCCACGCAGCTGGCTGGCCAGCGCAATAGACAGCGCCATGACCAGCAGCCCCGCGGCCAGGGCGAAGGTGAAGCCCATGCCACTGGCGACGGCCTCGGCGCTTGCCGTGCTGAGGTCGCCGGCCACCGCGGCGAACACCGCGCCCATCAGCGAGGCACCGGTGATCAGCCCGAGGTTGCGCGACAGGTTGAGCAGGCCGGAGATCACTCCGCGCTGCTCCCCGCCCACCTCACTCATCACCGCAGTGTTGTTGGCAGTCTGAAACGTCGCATACCCCAGGGTGATGACAACGATGGGCCCCAGGTAGCCACCAATGCCCAGGTTCACGGGTAGCAACGCCAGCATCAAACAACCAAGGATCATGGCGCCGAGGCCGGCGAGGATCATCGGCCGCACGCCAAAACGATCGGCGATGCGCCCGGCCGGCACGCCACTCAGCGCGGTGACACAGGGGCCAAGCGACATCGCCAGGCCCACCGCAAAGGTTTCCAACCCGAGCCCGTGGGCCAGGTAAAAAGGCCCGACCACCAGCGTCGCCATCATCACCGTCGAGACCAGCGCACTCATGGCCAGGCTGCCGCTCAAGGCCGCGTCGCGAAACTGCACCAGGCGTATCAGCGGCGCGGCCACCCGCGCCTCCACCCAGACAAACAGGCCAGCCGCCACCAACGCCATCACCAGCAGCCCAGCGTTGAGCAGGCCGAAATGGCCGCGGCCCAGGGTCATGGCCAGCCCGTAGGCCAGCAGCGTGAGAGCCAGCAGCAAGGTGCCCAGGGGGTCGAAAGCGCCTCGTTCAAGGGTCCGCGCCTGACCAGCGGCCGGCAGACACCGATAAGCCAGCACCCAAGTCAGCCCGCCCAACGGTACGCAGACCAGGAACAGCGCCTGCCAGCCGAACCCGGCGATCAACACCCCGCCCAGGGACGGGCCGAGGGCGGTGCCGATCGCCGACATCGTGCCCAGCAGGCCCATGGCGCTGCCGGTGCGGGCCTTGCTGACCGTCTCGCCGACCAGGGCCAGGGTCAGCGCCATCATGATCGCCGCGCCGACACCCTGCAGCGCCCGGGCGCCGATCAGCATCCCCAGCGTCGGGGCGACGGCACAGAGTATGGAGGCAAGGGTGAACAGCAGGATCCCGACCAGCAGCAGGCGCCGCCGTCCCAACAGATCGCCGAGCCGGCCGACGCTGACAATCAGCGCGGTCATCGCCAGCAGGTAGGCCAGGACCACCCACTGCACCTGCTGGAAGCTCGCCCCGAACGCCTGCACCAGGGTCGGCAAGCCGACGTTGGCGATGCTGGTGCCCAGCGACGCCAGCAACATCGACAGCGACAGGCTGGCCAGCGCCCAGCCGACTGATACCGCTTCCGGTTCTGCTCCGGCATTGACTGGCTTCACGTTGCACTCCCTCTCTGACCCGCGCGAAACGGCGCTGTCGCCAATCTAGCCCGCGGTCTAACATGGCGGAAGGCGCAGCCTTTGCAGGTTATTCGTGCATCTGACGCCATCTCACTTCTACGCCAGACGGGGCCGCCGCCATGTCCACACCCGATCTCAATCTGCTGATCACCCTTGACGTGCTGCTCGCCGAAGGCAGCGTGGCGCGCGCCGCCCAACGCCTGCGGCTGAGCCCGTCGGCGATGAGCCGGGCCCTGGCGCGCCTGCGCGAAACCACCGGCGACCCGCTGCTGGTACGCGCCGGCCGCGGCCTGGTGCCGACACCGCGTGCCCTGGAGTTGCGCGAGCGGGTCGGCCACCTGGTTCAGGACGCCGAAGCCATGCTGCGCCCCGTCGAACGGCTCGACCTGCAGCGCCTGGTACACACCTTCACCCTGCGCAGCAGCGACGGTTTCGTCGAAAACTTCGGCCCGGCCCTGGTCGCTCGCCTGCGCGCCGAAGCCCCTGGGGTGCGCCTGCATTTCCTGCAGAAAACCAGCAAGGACAGCACAGCCCTGCGCGACGGCACGGTCGACCTCGACACCGGCGTGGTAGACGCCAACGCCAGCCCGGAAATCCACACCCGCGCGCTGTTCCGCGATCGTTTTATCGGCGTGGTGCGCAACGGCCATCCGCTGAGCCGCGGGCCGATCAGCGCCGCCCGTTACGCTGCCGGCGAGCATGTGCTGGTATCGCGCCAGGGCCCAGGTCGCGGGCTGGTGGACGACGCATTGCAGGCGGTGGGCCTGGCGCGTGATATCGCCACCGTCGTTGGCGGTTTCTCCGCCGCCCTGGCGCTGGTCCGCGCCTCGGACCTGATCGCCGCCGTCCCCGAACGCCACACCCACAACCTGCGTAGCGGCCTGCACAGCTTCGCCCTGCCGGTAGCCACGCCGGAAATCACCGTGTCCATGCTCTGGCACCCGCGAATGAACAGCGACCCGGCGCATCGCTGGCTGCGCGACTGTGTGCGGGAGGTGTGTGGGGAGTGAAGCAATTCGGCAAACGCCATCACTTGGGCGCTGAAGTACTTGTTGATCAGCACCATTCAGTTGGTCGCCCTGGGCCGAACATCGGCATTGGCAAGCAGCAACGCCGGCTGACCTGCAAACCACCGCGACCCAAGACTGCCTCTGCAAGCGATAAGCCCTGCGCCTGCGGCCGCGCCCTTGTCCTGGCAAGGGACGCGGCCGGGGCTCGCTGAGCCGCGCCATCACGCCTCGGGCATGACCCCCGCCACCGATGCCGACGCAGACTGCTGGCGCAACGCCCGCAAGCTGCCGCGCAGTTCGGCCGGCCGCACCGGCTTGGACAGGATGGCGATATTGCGGTCGTGCAACGCGGCCTGGATCTTCTCGACTTCATGCCCGGTGAGGATCAACGCCGGCACCGCCCAGCCGCGCTGCCGGCGCAGGCTGTCGATGCACTCGATGCCCGTGGCGTGGTTGCCCAGGTCATAGTCGGCGACGATGATGTCGCAGTCGCTGACCAGGTCCTTACCGGAAAGCTCGGCCTGGACCACACAGCCCCAACGCTCGAGCAAGGCCGAGGTGGCCAGCAGCACATTGCGATCATCCTCCACCAGGCACACTTTCAAGCCAGTCAACAGCCCCGCCTGACGCGCCTCGTCGAGGCTCGCCGCCTGCAACTGCGGTGGCGCCAGGGGCAACCCGTACAGGCTCACCGCGGTGCCGTGGCCAAGCCGCGAACGGATCGCCACCTCGAGCCCCATCAACTGCCCCAGGCGCTTGACGATGGACAGGCCCAGGCCCACGCCTTCGACGTCCTTGTCCCGTTGCTCGCGCACCCGATAGAACTCCTCGAACAGGTTCGGCAGATGCTCCTCGGCAATCCCCCGGCCCCGGTCATAGATGACGATGGCCAGCCCCGCGCCGCGCTTGCGCACGCCGATCAGCACCGGTCGCCGCGCCGCGTACTTGAAGCAGTTGGACAGCACGTTCTGGACCATGGTGGCGAGCAGCGCCGGGTCTGCCCGGACCCAGTGCGAACAAGGGCGCAGGCGCATCTCGACCCCGGCCCAGCGCGCGGCTTCGGCGTTCTGCCGCAGCTGGTCGGCAAGGAATTCGCCCAGGTGCAGGGCCTGGTAACTGGGTTGCACCCGTCCGTTGTCCAGGGTGTAGAGGTCGAGGATCGAGCGGAACAGCTGCGAGACGTTGAGCAGCGAACGGTCGATGTTGTCCACCAGGCGCCGCTCCTCGTCGCCCAGGCGCGCCTCGCGCAGGCAGGCGGTGAACAGGCCGATGGAATGGATCGGCTGGCGCAGGTCGTGGCTGGCCTGGGCGAGAAAACGCGACTTTTCCAGGTTGGCGGCAATCGCCTCCTCCGACGCCTTGCGCGTGCGTTCCAGCAAGATATGGGCGTAGATCGGGATCACCGTGCTGGTGATCAACAGCATCAGCACCATGAAGGGTTGCGCCTGCCACAGCGGCGTCAGGCGATAGATGGCCAGCAGTGCCACCAACGCCAGGACCGTGGCAATCGCCAGGTAACGCGAACCAAAGCGCATGCCGTTGCCCAGGTTGACCCAGACCATCACCGCGTACAGCGGCAGCGCCGCTTCCCCGCCGACCACCAGGCCGAACGAAGTCCCGGTGTAGTCATAGACCATGCCCAGCACCCGCCGCGCCGGATAATGCCCGGGCCAGCGCACGATGGCCTGGCGCAGGACAATCGACAGCAGCAGGAACAGGACGATATAGATCACGATCGGCAGGTAGGTATCGAGCCGCTGCCCGGGCAGGAAACCCAACACGCTGATATAGGCCAAGGCGCAGCTGCCCACGATGGTGCGCAGGTTGGCCTGGTCGAGCTCGGTGTTTTTTTCGAATTTCATGGGGAACATCCTTGTCCGGCAGTCGTCGTACCCAGCACGAATCACGGGCAGTTGCCTGACCCGCTGCTAAAGTAGCAGCCTCAAGGAAAGCTCGACCCAAGGAGAGTCACCCCATGGCATGCCGGATTATCATAGCCGACGATCACCCGCTGTTTCGCGAGGGCATGTTGCGCACGGTCCAGCGCCTGCTGCCGGACGCGCGGATCGAACAGGCCGGCGACCTGGACACCGTACTCGCCCTGACCCAGGCCGGCGACGAGCTGGACACGCTGATCCTCGACCTGCGTTTTCCGGGCCTGACCTGCGTCAGCCAGTTGGCCGAACTGCGCAAGCAACTGCCGCGCACCACCCTGATCGTGGTGTCGATGGTCGATGACCAGGCGCTGATCGGCGAGGTCATGGCCGCCGGCATCGACGGTTTTATCGGCAAGAACATCGCCCCGGACGAAATCGGCCAGGCCGTCCTGGCCATTCGCGAAGGCGAGGTGCTGGTCAAGTTCGCCCCTTCCGGCCTGCTGCCCCTGGGCACCGGCGCCACCCTGACCACGCGCCAGCTCGAGGTGCTGCGCCTGATCGCCCAGGGCAAGACCAACAAGGAAATCGCCCGCGAACTGGAGATCTCGCCCTTCACCGTGCGCATCCATGTGTCTTCGCTGCTGCGCATCCTCAACGTGCCGTCGCGGGCCGCGGCGGCGGTGAAATATTCCGGGGGGTTGTAGCCCGGCTCGTCGCCTGCCAGCGCGTTGCCACCCAGGCAGGCCGATACTGTGTGGGTTGCCCTGCTGGCACGTCGTGCGCCCCACACTTCACCGAGGAACCGGAAAATGCCGCTGACCCTGTATTTCCATCCGCTGTCGTCGTTCTGCCACAAGGTGCTGATCGCCCTGTACGAACACGGCATCGCCTTTGAAAAGCGCATCATCGATCTGGCCAACGACGCCGACCGGGCCGAGCTGCAAAGCCTGTGGCCGCTGGGCAAGTTCCCGGTCATCCGCGACCACGCCAGGCAGCGCGATGTGCCGGAATCGAGCGTGATCATCGAGTACCTGGACCGGTTCTATGGCAGCCAGCAGCCGTTGATTCCCGAGGATTGGGAGAGTGCGCTGGAGGTCCGGCTGTGGGACCGTTTTTTCGATTGCCATGTCCAGGGGCCGATGCAGCGGATAGTCGCCGATCGCCTGTATGGCACCCACGGCGACCTGAGCCGGGAACGCGCAGCCCTGCTGAGCGCATACGCCCTGCTCGAGCAGCGCCTGGCCTCGAGGACCTGGGTGGCCAGCCCGGACTTCAGCCTGGCCGACTGCGCCGCCGCCCCGGCGTTGTTCTATGCCAGTACGCTGGTGGCCTTTGCCGACGACCATCGCCACCTGAGCGCCTATTTCGAGCGGCTGATACAGCGGCCTTCGTTCCAACGGGTCATCGACGAAGCCCGCCCCTACTTTGTCCATTACCCCTTCTCCGAGGCCATCCCGCAGCGCTTTCGCCAGCAGTCGGGCAAGGGCGAGTCGATGGAGTGATCCGGGCACAGGAAAACGGGCCGCTTGAGCATCCACACGGATTCCGGGGCATTACGGGAGCGCTTGATAAAAACAGAAGGATGGAGTGTTTCGGGAGGACTCGCCTCATGCCTGGCGGCCGAGGGGTACCTGGATGGGTAAGAGATGGCAGGGGCGGCTGGATTCGAACCAACGCATGGCAGGATCAAAACCTGCTGCCTTACCGCTTGGCGACGCCCCTATCTCTGCTATTGCCTGCTCTCGCTGCAAGGCCCGTGGGGGACCTCTGCAAGAACGCGCGGAAATTTATCAACTTTTTCTGTATCTGTGAAGACCAAGATGCATAAATTTGTTTTTAAAACAGCCACTTACTTTTTGGGGCCTGACTGAGGTAAAAACCGCCGATGCCTGGGGGCCCCTACACGACGGGCGCCAGACACCGATCAGCAGCCAACAACGACGGCGAAGCGTTTAGCGATTCCCCCGCCGGCAACTTGGTGCAAAATACCCCGTTCAGGTTGTAGCCCAGCCCCAGTCGCGTCGTGCCGCGCAACGAGAACCGATATGAACACCCATTGTGAGATAAGCGATGTGCCCAAGCCGCCCAACCCCCAGCGCCAGTGTGATGGCAACCTTCACCACATCACCCATCAGCAGCCGGCGGTAACAGCATGATCGAAGTCACCGAGGTTTCCATTGCCCAACTGCGCGCCGCGCTCGAATCTGGCCAGACCACGGCGGTCGAACTGGTCCAGGCCTATCTGGCCAGGATCGATGCCTACGACGGCCCCGACACCCCCACCGCCCTCAACGCGGTGGTGGTGCGCAACCCCGACGCGCTCAAGGAAGCCCAGGCCTCCGATGCCCGCCGGGCCAGGGGCGAAACCCTGGGTCCGCTCGATGGCATTCCCTACACGGCCAAGGACAGCTACCTGGTCAAGGGCCTCACCGCGGCCTCCGGCAGCCCTGCCTTCGCCAAGCTGATTGCCTATCGCGATGCCTTCACCATCGAACGGCTGCGCGCCGCCGGAGCGATCTGCCTGGGCAAGACCAATATGCCGCCGATGGCCAACGGCGGCATGCAACGCGGGGTCTATGGCCGCGCGGAAAGCCCGTACAACGCCGGCTACCTCACCGCGCCCTTCGCCTCGGGTTCATCGAACGGCGCAGGGACTGCCACCGCTGCGAGTTTCGCCGCCTTCGGCCTGGCGGAAGAAACCTGGTCGAGCGGCCGCGGCCCGGCCTCGAACAACGGCTTGTGTGCCTACACCCCTTCGCGCGGGGTGATCTCGGTGCGCGGCAACTGGCCGCTGACCCCGACCATGGACGTGGTGGTGCCCTATGCCCGGACCATGGCCGACCTGCTCGAAGTGCTCGACGTGGTGGTCGCCGAAGACCCGGACACCCGTGGCGATCTGTGGCGCCTGCAACCCTGGGTGCCGATTCCCAGCGTGGCCTCGGTGCGCCCGGCGTCCTATCGGGAACTGGCCGCCACCGGCAGCGCCCTGGCCGGCAAACGCTTCGGTGTGCCGCGCATGTACATCAACGCCGACCCCGAGGCAGGCACCAGCGAAGCACCGGGGATCGGTGGCCCGACCGGGCAACGCATCCACACCCGCCCTTCGGTGATCGGCCTCTGGCAGCAGGCGCGCCAGGCGCTGGAAGCCGCCGGCGCCGAAGTGCTCGAAGTGGATTTCCCCCTGGTGTCCAATTGCGAGGGCGACCGCCCCGGCGCGCCGACGGTGTTCAACCGCGGCCTGGTGTCCAAGGAGTTCCTGCATCACGAGTTGTGGGACCTGACCGCCTGGGCCTTCGATGACTTCCTGCGGGCCAACGGCGACCCGAAACTCAATCGCCTGGTGGACGTCGACGGCCCGCTGATATTCCCTCACGACCCCGGCACCCTGCCCAACCGCGAAGGCGACCTCGCCGCCGGCATGGACGAGTACGTGAAGATGGCCGAGCGCGGCATCACCCCCTGGGATCAGATCCCTACCGTGCCCGACGGCCTGCGCGGTCTGGAGCGCACCCGCAAGATCGATCTGGAAGACTGGATGGACACGCTGGGGCTCGATGCGGTGATCTTCCCCACCGTGGCCGACGTCGGCCCGGCCAATGCCGATATCGACCCCGCGTCGGCGGATATCGCCTGGAGCAACGGCGTCTGGGTGGCCAACGGCAACCTCGCCATCCGCCACCTGGGCGTGCCCACGGTCACCGTGCCGATGGGCGTCATGCCGGACATCGGCATGCCCATCGGCCTGACCTTCGCCGGCCGCGCCTACGACGACTCGAACCTGCTGCGCCTGGCGGCAGCCTACGAGTCCACCGGCAGCAAACGCCTGATCCCGCCGCGGACTCCGGCGTTGGTGGACAGTAAACAGGTGGCTGGTCAGTAATGGAAAGGACGGGATTGGAGCAGCTCTGCCTCCAATCCCGCCCGGTAATGACAAGCCTGAATCATCAGGCCGTCCCTCGACATCATCACTCGCCCAAATAGTCTGCGGTCGACCTTGCCCGAAGCTGTTTGAAGGCCATCCCCCCGTCTGAAAAAGCCGCGCTACCTAACCAGCGAGCCTCGATTCTGTTGTTCAAATGAGAGGAGTGCCTTGTCGTGAGTCCGCTCGAATTGCAGCGGTGTCACGGTGATATGCCCGGCGAGAAGCTCCGCCGTCTCAGTGCCTGGCTCATCGGCTTGCGTGTGCCTGTCCAGCTTCAGCCAGTGATATTCAAGCCCGCGAGGATCGTTTTCCGTACGCACGGAAACGCCGTTCAAGCGCCCCGAGCCTTGACGCGTCAGTTTCAATGGAAGCACGGCATCCGGCGCGCAGTCGGGAAAGTTGACGTTCAAGCAAACATCCTCGGGCCAGTTCATGTCCATCAGTTGCGTGATGGCTTGCGGCCCATGATTGAGCGCGTTATCCCAAGGCACCGCACTTCTGTCGGTAAAGGCCTGGCTCAAGGCGATGGCAGGAACGCCAAACAGCAACCCCGTCATGGCGCCGCCGACCGTCCCCGAAAATACCGTTTCCACCCCCAGGTTCGCGCCTCGGTTGACCCCGGACAGAATCAGGTCGGGCCGGTCGTGATTGAGCAGATGCCCCAACGCCATTGCCACGCAATCGCCCGGCGTCCCGGTGACCGCAAAGCGTCTTTGGCCATGGCAACTCAGCCGCAGAGGTGTGTGAAGGCTCAGCGAATGAGAGGTGCCGCTTTGATCGAGCAACGGCGCCACAACCCAGACCTCACGCGCCAGTTGGCCCGCGATGCGTTCGAGAATCTTGAGCCCTGGTGCGTCTATGCCGTCATCGTTGGTGAGAAGAATCCGCGCGAATCTCGGATGATCGTTAGCCATCGTAATCCCCCCTCGTGATGTTCCCGGTCCGACGCTCGGAATGGGCATCGTCGCGAACTGTATTTAGCTATAATTACATAGCTATTTTTTCATAGGTATGACGGCATGGATATTTCGTTGTTTCGCGGACAGTTGACCCGCCTGGGCAAACGCCTGCGCCAGGAGGCGCAGAACACTCCCGAGACCTGGTCGCAGATGCTGGTGATGAGTGCAATCGAGCGGATGGACGGCATGGCCACGCCCTCGAAAATCGCCGAAGAGGAAAACATGCGCTCCTCCAACCTCGCCTCGCTGCTGCGGGACCTGGAAGCCCGTGAACTGATTACCCGCACCCAGGACACCGGCGATCGTCGCCGCACCTGGCTAGAGCTGTCCGAAAAAGGCCGGCTGGTGTTGCAGGCCAGCCGGGATCAACGTGATCAATGGCTGGACAGCGCAGTGAACACCTGCCTGACGGATAAGGAACGCAAACAACTGGCAGCGGCCGGAGCACTGATGGAGAAACTCAGCGCCTTTAGCCTGCCGGGTGACCTGTAAAAAAGAGGCGCGCTTGAAAACTGTGATCCACTCGTGGCAGGTCCCAAGACAGCGTCGCGCCTCTGCTTCCTTCATCTACTGGCGTGGCTGGATGGTCGAGAAGATGTAGCGTGCAAAACGCCATTGGCCATCGCTTTCTCGATGCAACAGGAAAACCTCCTGATTGCCTTCGGCGCTGGCAGGCTGATCGCCCTTCAGCAACTTGACCGTTCCGTTGGAACGGGTCCGGGCGAACACCCAGTCCCGTGACAGCGGTTGGATCTCATCGATGGTGAAACGCACGTCGAGCCTGATCAGGTCGAAGACCTGCCGATACGCCGCGCGTACCGCGTCACGGCCTACGGCCGGCGGGCTGTTCTGCGGCATGAACACCGCATCGCCGGCATACAGGGTCATGACCTGATCGAGGTCGGAGGTGTTCAGCGCCGTTTCATAACGTTTGAGTTGCTGGGTGACCGCCGCGGTCACCCCCGCCTCGGCGCCCGGCTTGGCGGCCTGGGCCGTCAGGGGCAGCAACAGGCTGCCGAGCATCAGTGTGATCAATGGGATACGCATGCTGTTCTCCTTGAGATCAAAGCACCACGACGAGCTTGCCCAGTGCGCGATCGCTTTCCATCAAGCGGTGCGCCTCGCGGACTTCGTCAAAGGCGAAGGTTCGGGTATGGATCGACGGTATGCGCTTGGCGGCGAGTTCCTTGGCCAGCCAAGGCAGTGGCGTGTCCTGCAGGGGCAAGGCCGGCGTCCCGAACAAGCCGCTCGGGAAGAAGTTCAGCCGCACGCCTGCGGGCAGGTCCTGCATCAGGTGGAATTGTTCCAGGGTGGGGGCACCGCCGAGCAGTCCGATCACGCTCACCGCGCCGAAGGGGCACAGGGTCTTGAGGGTGTCCCGCAGGGTGGGCGCGCCTACGATTTCCAGGGCGGCATCGACCCCATCGGGTGCGATTTCGCGAATACGCGGGGCAATGTCGCCGTTGTCGACCACCACTGCATCGGCCCCTGCCTGGTAGAGGCGCTGGCTGTTTTCAGGGTTGCGGGTGGTCGCGATGACCTTCAATCCGCGAGCCTTGGCATAGGTGATGGCGGCCAGGCCAACCGATGAAGTACCGCCGCGTACCAGCAAGGTCTGGCCCTTCTGGATGCCCAGGCTCTTGTCCAGTGCGCCCCATACCGTGAGGTACGCCTCGGGCAGCGTGGCCAGCTGTTCCCAGGACAGCGAAGTGTCGTCCAGCGCGATCACATTGTTGCGCAGCACCGTCACCTGCTCGGCGTAGCTGCCGTTACGGGTGAACTGCATGCCACCCATGGCCGTGACCACCCGCTGGCCAGTGCGCAACTGGCCCGAGGGGTCCTGGATGACTTCGCCTACCGCCTCGATACCCGGCACCCGAGGTGCGCTGATGGCGCCCATCTTGCCAGCACGCAGATAGGTTTCGGCGCGGTTGAGGCCAAAGGCGCGGACGCGGATCAGCACTTCGTCGGCCGTCGGCGCGGGGGATGGGATATCCCGCAGTTGCAGGACTTCCGGGCCGCCGGTCTGTTCGATCACATAAGCTTTCATGGTGGAGTTCCTCAAGTACGTTGTGGGTTGAAGCCATTGCCGCCTGGGCAAGTGGCTTCACTATCCATCAATCGAAACTGGAAGATAATCCACGCAAAAGATAGGCTTCCTCTCACCAATGAGAGGAGCAATCATGGACTTCAACGCCGTCCGGATGTTTGTCAGCGTGGCGCAGACCGGCAGCCTTTCCGCCGCCGCCGAGCGCCTGGAGATTCCCCTGCCGACCTTGAGCCGACGCATTCGCGAACTCGAGCAACAGCTGAAGGTACAACTGCTCGAACGCTCGGTACGGGGCACCAAGCTCACCGACTCGGGGGCACGCCTGTACGAACACGCCAGCCGCGGTATCGAGGCATTGGTCGAGGGCGAACAGGCGGTGATCAGCGATCAGGCATTGTTGAAAGGCCGCTTGCGGCTGTCGTTGCCGCCCGCGTTCGAACCCTGGTGGGATGTGCTGTCGGCGTTCCAACGCCGCTACCCGCAGATCGAGGTCAGCGTGCATACCACGGAGCGGCGTATCGACCTGATCGAAGACGGTGTGGATGTGGCGCTGCGGGTCGGTGCGATTACCCACGAGACCATGGTCGCCCGTCGCCTGCTGAGCTATCGCCACCTGCTGGTAGCCAGTCCCGGGTTGATCGAGCGGCTGGGCCCACCCAGCAGCGTCGAGGCGCTGAACGCTTACCCCTGCGGTGTCTGGAGCCAGGGCAGCCCGGGGACCTGGCAGTTGGGAGACGTGGCCTTCAGGCCCAGGGCCATGCTCGCCACCAACGACTATGCACACCTGCGCAGCCGCGCGCTGGCCGGTGACCTGGTGACGGAGCTGCCGCCCTTCCTCGCGGCACACGCCATCCGCGAAGGCCGGCTGCTGGCGCTGCTGCCCGGCCATCCCTTGCCGGAGCAGCAAATCAATCTGCTCTACCCGTCCCATCGTCACCCGTCGGCCATCGTGCGGGCCTACCTGGACTTCGCCCAGGGCTACATGGGCTATCTGACAGAGGTATCGTCCACCCGGCAGTGATCGATCCTGAGGGCCCCAGGCACGACCCGAGTCGATCACTGATGCTCCTGGCGGAGCAAACGCCAGGTCTTCAGATAAAGATCGTGCCCTTCAGATACAGCGCGCCCTGGCCGCTGATCAGCACCCGCCCGTTATCCAGCACTTCGCACCACAGCTGGCCCTTGCGCGCCCCGCCCTGCTCCGCGCTCAGGCGGGTTTTGCCCAGGCGCTGGGCCCAGTACGGCGCCAGGGAGGTATGGGCCGAGCCGGTGACCGGGTCTTCGTTGACCCCGACGCTCGGGCCGAACCAGCGGGAGACGAAATCGAACCGCGTGCCCGGCGCGGTGACAGCGATGCCGCGCACCTCGAACTGGGCCAGGGCGGCGAAGTCAGGCTTGAGGCCGGCGATGATCGCTTCGTCCTCGACCACCAGCAAATAGTCGTCGGTGCGGTACAGGGCTTCTGCGCGCGGCAGGCCGAGGGCGTGCAGCAGGCTGGGTGGAATCTCCACGGCCGCCGGCTGCCTGGCCGGGAAGTCCATGGACAGGCGCTCGCCGTCACGGCGCACGCGCAACTCGCCGCTGCGGGTGCTGAAGCGCAGCAGTTCGCTGGGTTCGTTCAGCTGTTCGAACAGCACCCAGGCCGCCGCCAGGGTGGCGTGGCCACAGAGGTCGACTTCCACGGTCGGGGTGAACCAGCGCAATTCGAACAGCTCGCCGTTGCGCACGAAGTAGGCGGTCTCCGAGAGGTTGTTCTCTTCGGCGATCCGTTGCAGCGTGGCGTCGGGCAGCCAGGCGTCCAGCGGGCAGACCGCGGCCGGGTTGCCACCGAAAGGCGTGGAGGAAAAGGCATCCACCTGAAAGATATCGAGCTGCATCGGCTTCATTCCTGTTGACTGGCGTGGTCTGTGGCCCGGATCTGCTCCAGGTAGTTGTAGATGGTGTAGCGAGTGACGCCGAGGGCCGCGGCGGCCTTCTCGATACCGCCCTTGACGATGAACAGCCCGCGGTCCTGCATCTGGCGCACGGCTTCGAGCTTCTGGGCTTTCTTCATCAAGGCCCGGCCGCCGGGGCAGGCTTGCTGAATGATTTGTGCCATCAACTGCTCCATGTCCTGAGGCTCGTCGTGGCGTGGTTCGGGGGCTACGCCCAGGCCCAGCAGTTCGCCCAGGCAGGCATGGGCGGCGGCGATGCCGCTGAGGTCGGCGTTGGTGCACAGGGTGGCGAAGGGCTGGCCGCTGCTGTCGCGATACACCACCGTCGAGCTGCGCAACGGGCGACCGTCGGGCGCGGTGGTCGGGTAATTCTCCACCAGCACCGGCTCGCTGCCGGAGCGATCCTCCATGGCCCGGCGCACGGCGATGAACCCCAGGTCCTCGCGCGGTCCGGCCAGCACCGGGCTGCCGACCCGGCGACCGGTGACATGACCATTGGCGATGGCGACGATGGAGGATTCCGGCCGGCTCAGGTCATGCAGGACGATTTCCGTGTGCCGGCCCACCACGCTACCGAGCATGTTCAGGGTGCTGTGCAGCACCTTGAACACCAGCTGGCGCTCGGCGGCACTCTCAGGGGATAAATGGCTGTCGGGGCTGTTCATGGCGGTTTCGCGGAAAAAGAATCGAGCGAAAATATCAACACAGCGTTGAATATTCAACCCAATGTTGACCAAAGCCATTCAGCCTTCCTCTACGGTCCCCAACAACCATTCCTTGAACGCCAGCATCGCCGGGCTCTGCGCCCGTGACTGCAAGCGGGTCAGCCAGTAACTGCCGGTGGTGATGCCCACCGCGAACGGCTGGACGATGCTGCCGGCGTGCAACTGCCGGGCGAACATCAGCGGCGGCGCCAGGGCCACGCCTATGCCCTGTTGCGCGGCTTCCATCATGCCCAGGGACGAGTCGAAGACGATGCTGCGCGCAGGCAGGGTGCTGGCCGGCAGGCCGGCGGCGCTGAACCATTCCGGCCATTCGTCGGTGCGGTAGGAGCGCAGCAGGGTCTGGCCGAGCAGGTCGGCGGGGCTGCGCAGCTGTCGCGCCAGTTCCGGCACGCAGAGCACTGACAGCGGCGCCTCCAGCAACTGGACGGCATCGGTGCCATGCCAGGCACCGCTGCCGAAACGGATGGCGTAGTCCAGGCCTTCGGCCGCGACGTCGACCCGGTTGTTGTGGGTCGACAGGCGCAGGTCGATAAACGGGTGGCGGGCCTGGAAGTCCTCCAGGCGCGGCAGCAACCAGCCGACGGCAAAGGTACCGACCGCGCCGACGCTGAGCATTTCGCGGTAGTGCCCGCCTTCGAAGCGGCCGAGGGTTTCGGCGATGCGGTCGAAACACTCGCACAGCACCGGCAGCAGGGTTTCGCCCTCGCTGGTGAGCATCAGCCCGCGGGGCAGGCGCTTGAACAGGGTGACGTTGAGCTGGGCCTCGAGGCTTTTCACCTGATGACTGACCGCCGCCTGGGTCACGCACAGCTCGATGGCCGCGCGGGTAAAACTCAAATGCCGCGCCGAGGCCTCGAAAGCCCGCAGGGCATTCAGCGGCAGATGGGGTCGGATCATGAGCACTCCCTAGTTTTTCTAATGGCTCCTGCGAAATATCGTCGTTTGCCGATCCTTCGCCGACCGCCTACATTGAGCCGGTTCGCAGTGCCCTGCCCCCTGACTGCAAGGACAGGCGCTGGCAAAAGCCGCTCGGAGTGTAGCGGCCATCACCCTGCAAAATCATGGAATGTCAGCCCATCATGCACAACAAAAACCTAGCCCTATCCGGATTTTTCGCCGTTTCCCTGCTGCTGTCCGGCGCCAGCACCTGCCTGGCCGCCAGCCAGCCGGACAGCGCCCTCAAGCCCCTGGTCGACGCGGCGATCCGCCCGTTGATGCAACAACAGGACATCGCCGGCATGGCGGTGGCCATCACCATCAAGGGCCAGCCCCATTACTTTAACTACGGCCTGGCCTCCAAAGAGGGGCAAAAAGCCGTCGACGCCGACACGCTGTTCGAGGTCGGCTCGGTGAGCAAGCTCTTCACCGCGACCCTGGGGGCCTATGCCCAGGCCAGCGGCAAACTGTCCCTGAACGACCCGGCCAGCCGCTACCTGCCGGCATTGAAAGGCAGCGCCTTCGAGCATGTCAGCCTGTTGCAGCTGGGAACCTACAGCGCCGGCGGCCTGCCGTTGCAGTTCCCGGAGCAGTGGGACAGCCAGGACAAGATGCTCGGCTACTATCAGGGCTGGAAACCGGCCTTTGCCCCCGGCGCCCAGCGCCTGTACTCGAACCCGAGTATCGGCCTGTTCGGCTACCTGGCCGCGCAAAGCCTGGGCCAGCCCTTCGAGCAATTGATGGAGCAGAAGCTGTTCCCGCAACTGGGCCTGCAGCACAGCTATATCCAGGTGCCGAAGTCGCAGATGGGCAATTACTCCCAGGGCTACGGCAAGGACGGCAAGCCGGTGCGGCTCGGCCCCGGCGCCCTGGATGCCGAGGCCTACGGGGTGAAGACCACTGCCGCCGACCTGCTGCGCTTCGTCCAGGCCAACCTCAAGCCCGAGTCGCTGCCGCAACCCTGGCCGCAGGCAATCGCCATCACCCACGCCGGCTATTACCAGGTCGAGGGCATGACCCAGGGCCTGGGCTGGGAGCTCTACCCCTACCCGCTCAGCCTGGACACCCTGCTGGCCGGCAACTCGTCGCAGATGGCCTTCGAACCGCACCCGACCCGCTGGTTCACCCCGCCCCAGGCACCGCGGGCCAATACCCTGCTGAACAAGACCGGTTCCACCAACGGCTTCGGCGCCTATGTGTTGTTCGTGCCCGGCAAGGACATCGGCCTGGTGCTGCTGGCGAACAAGAACTACCCCAACGCCGAACGGGTCAAGGTCGCCCATGCCCTGCTCGATGCCCTGGACAAGCAGGTCGGCGCGGCGACGCAACCCTGAGAAAAACAGCGGCCGGGTCGATTAACGGACCCGGTCGCTGGACCGGCCGGGGGCACGCCTTATCCATGACAGCCCGCTCCGCGACGATGATCGGCGCTGGATAAAACTGGCGGAACGCGCCATCCTCCGCGTTTTTTTCCGCGCAGCCCCTGGGGCGCACGTTTTTCCAAGGAAGCCGTCCATGCACAACCAGCCGCTCAGCCCCGCCGAGTTCGAATTCATCGAAGACACCCTGCTCAAGTACGGCGACGACCATTCCGTGCTCAACCTGGCCGAGCTCGACGGTTTTTGCACCGCCCTGGTATCCGGGCCGACCCAGGTGGACATCGCCGAATGGTTCCCGGCCATCTGGGGCGGGCAGAACCCGGACTGGCAGGACCCCGAGGAGTGCAAGCGCTTCATCGAGCTGAGCGTGCGCCACCTGAATGCCCTCGCCACGGCACTGGCGAGCGACTCGGCGAACTTTCAGCCGCGCTTCGAACAGACCGAGCATCAGGACCAGCCGCTGACGCTGGCGGAAGAATGGTGCTTCGGCTACATCCGCGCCATGGCCGTAAGCAACTGGCCCGAACCGCCCGCCGCCCAGGCCGCCCAGCTGCAAGCCATCATCACCTGCGCCGAACAGGACAACTTCGAACTGCCGGCCGACCTGGATCTGGTCCAGCATCGTCAGACAGTGGCCAGCGTCGAACAGGCAGCCCGTGGGCTGCACGATTACTGGTTGGCGCAACGCTGAGAATGGCGTGAGGGTAGGTCACTCACCTACCCTCAGGCTCCAGGCTAGCGAGCCAGACTGCATCGTGAATAGTGCGGACTAGCTTCTTATTATCGTCATCGCTATGTACTCCAGGCCCAGGCTCACCAGCAGCCCGCCCATGATCCAATGCGAAACAATCAGTCTTCTTTTAAGAGGCTGAGGAAAGTTGCTTATCTCATCAGCATCCAACAATCCCCTTCTAATGAAGAAGCCGGGACATGCCAGATAACCCGCTACCACCCCCACCATCATCATCCGCCCCCAGGCTCCCATATGCAGGTAGAACCTGTTGCCGGTGATCATCTGGCAGTTTTTGACATACCCGAGCATCTCGTCCATGCGGGTATATCCCCAGTAGATATAGACACCGATCATGGTGAACATGCCGAGAAAAGTTATTCCGATAAAAACACCAAGCACGATATGTGCGGTAGTGATTACCATGCGTTCCTTCCTTCATAAATCAGCTCTCCCAAAAACTCTCCGGCTGACCCTCCACCTTCACTGGCAAAATAGCTCCCACCACCGGCCACCACCAAACCACAGACCACGCTGCCAATACCACCTGTAGGGACACCCATAGCGACACAGATACTTCCAGCCATGGACGATGTTAAAAACACCCCTGCTACCGTCCCGCCACCTACCCCACCCAAGAAGCTCCCCGTCTCCGTGAACTTCACCCTCTCACATGCCTCCTTGTTCCCTGCCAAACAAACATCCTGCACCTTTACATAAGAGGCCCCACCACCAAGCGCAGTCCCAATCCAACCACCCCACTTTAGAGTCTTGGACGCCCTGGAAACACCTTCAATATGCGTGGCGTACCCCGGTATCTGCCCCACCGCGCCCGCCTGGGTCCAGCGATGCACCAGACTCCGACTGGAAATCCCCAAGGCGCTTTTAAGGCTGGGGTGATCGGGGAAGGCAATGCTCATTTTTGTGATGGGCAGCAGGCTAGCGTCCAACTGTGCAAACAGCTTTTTTCTTTCACTGAAGAACTCGACACTACGCAGATGCCCATCCCGCAGAAAGAACTTCTGATGAAGCACTTCGATATCCAGCAAGGTTCTTTTCAAACCATCCATATGATTGCCCGCGGCCGCCGTGCCGACGTTTAGTGTCGTCGAACCATAGGACAGTATCGATTCAACCTGCGCCCTGTGCTTGAGCATAAAGGCCGCTTCCTCATCGCTCATGGATGCCAAGGCCGCACTGACCTTTTCCGCCATTTCCATCAACAAGGCTTCTTCACGGGTGCATTGGTAGTTGTCCGGATGACTGAGGACAACAAGTTGCCCGGGCTTGGCAGGACTCGACAGCTGGGGATTGAGTCGGCGGAATTTCTCCAGCACAGCCTCGTTGGCTTGGCCGAACAGCACCGTCTCCAGCGCGGCGCGGGTCATCGGTGTTTGCACGATGTGAAATCCCGGCTCGACCAGGTGTTGCGTGTCCTGCACGGACAGCGGCGGTGAAACGATATCGCCATGAGCAACGCTCAGGCCGCGCACCTGATCCCGCGGCACCGCATCGGCAAATTCGTTTTGCGGGTAACCCTTATGAATCGCGTCGGCCCAGCGCTGGGTATTGATCACCGCGGGCCCGACACAATCGCTGTCGAGCGGGATAACCGGCTGATTCCCGGAGCAGACCGTCCACTGAGTAGCGATCAGGCGATTGGCCCCTCTCGGGCAACCGCATTGCACAAGGCCACCCTCCACCGCCGTTGCTTGTTGGTTATCTACCCAAGTGTGATGCCCCTCGGCGATAAACCCGACCGTCTGGCACACCGGACACCACACCGGGTCGGCAATGCGGGCGACTCGTCGATTCACGAAAAAGGTGGTGGCCGATCCGGCAATGACCTTGCCGCCGGTTGTGGTGGGGTCGCCTTCTCTAATGACAAAAGCCATGGCGTACGTTCTTGTTGAGGAATGGACCTCGAACGTAACGACGCATAACCGACTGCTGAATCAGGCGATCCTGAAAGAGCCGGTCAAATCAGTGAGCCAGCCCCCAAAAACACAAAAGCCTCCCGCAGGAGGCTTTTGGCTCGGCCCGCCAGCGCGGGTTCAGAACGCCAGCTTGTAACCGATGGAAAACAGCATGACCGCCAGGAACGGCCGCAGCAGTTCGTCCGAGACGCGGCCGGTCATGTGGCTGCCGAGCCAGATCCCCGGCAGCGAGCCCATCAGCAGGAAGCCCAGCAGTTGCCAGTCCATGTTGCCCATGCTCGCGTGCCCCAGGCCAGCGACCAGGGTCAGCGGCACGGCGTGGGCGATTTCGGTGCCGACCAGGCGCTTGGTGGCCAGGAACGGGTACAGGATGAACAGCGCCACGGTGCCCAGGGCGCCAGCGCCGATGGAGGTCAGGGCGACCATGGTGCCGAGGACCACGCCGGTGACCACCGTCAGCCCGTTGAGGCTGGAATCCTTCAGGTGGTAGTGATCGCCGGCATGCTTCTGGGCAAACGCCAGGAGCTTTTTCTTGAACAGGATCGCCAGGGCGGTAAGCAGCAGCACAAATCCCAGGGCCTGCTTGATCACGCTGTTCAGCGCTTGCGGGTCGGTGTCCAGGCTCTTGAGGAACCACAAGGTGGCCAACACCGCGGGCACGCTGCCCAGGGTCAGCCAGCCGGTGATCTTCCAGTCGATGTTGCGGTTTTTCTGATGGACCAGCACACCACCGGACTTGGTGATGGCGGCATACAGCAGGTCGGTCCCCACAGCGGTCGCCGGGTTGATCCCAAACCACAACAGGATCGGGGTCATCAGCGAACCGCCTCCCACCCCCGTCATCCCAACAATGAAACCCACCAACAGGCCCGCGATTACAAAACCAAAATTACCCACATCCATCAATAAGCCCTACGCATCAACCGCGGCCAGGTAAAAAACTGGCGGCAGCATAGCGCTAATGCTTATGTCCATTTATATAAATAAAATCTAACGTTATAACTCTTTGCCTTTTTGCCATGTATCCAGCGCATGTAACCCTTGGATTTCATGCAGCAGTCACATGGCGAAATGGGCTTGGAGGCGGCCGGGAAAAACCTTGGACGCCGCGCCCTTTTCAGCTCATTTTTTTACCGGGATCCGCTTCACTGCTTCGATCCAGTCCGGATTCAAGCGGTTCTGCTCGGTGTCCATGCCCAGCGCTTCCATCCGTTCCTTGTGCCGGTCGATCTCATGCACCACCTGGCTCAGCGCGCTGGAGTTGGCGTCCAGCTGGTGCATCTGGGTCAGGCCCAGGTGGTAGAAGCGCAGCAGTTTCATCGCTGTCGGGTCTGCGGCCTCGACGCCGGCGGTGACGTGATGCATGACATTGGTCACGCTCATCAGGCTGCGCTTGAGCTGCCAGCCGTAGACCGCTGCGGCCATCCACGGCTGCGACCAGAAACGCACGCGCATCAGCACCATGCTCAGCACCAGCCCGGCCAGCACGCCGGCGACATTCAGGCGGAAGTTGTCGCCGCCAGGCGTGCCGAACAGCAGCACCGCGGCGCTGGACAGCAGCATGGCCAGGGACAGGAAGATCAGGGCGATAAACAGGGTGCTACGACGGGTCTGCTGGCGAAAAAGCTCGGGGTTCTGCGGCTGGATCTCGAACATGGCGACGGTGCGCTCGCATGATGAACAGGCCAGCATTATCACCCTGCCCGCACCGGGAGATGGCGAATAAATCTGCGCTGCGACAATCCACCTCGGCCCTGGGTGGTCGCACTGTCGAAACGACTCTGAGATTGGGAGTGATACGGATGCGGGATTGCTGGGCGTCGATGGCACGCCCGGCACGGTCAATGAACCGGCCCCGCGGGGGCCGGTTCTTGTGAGTCAGGCCACCCCGCCCTTGGCCTGTTGCTCCAGGTGCAGTTGCAGCTCGGGGTCGATCCGCAGCGCCGCCGCCAGCTCGTCCAGGTAACTGCGCTCGGCGTCCTGCTGGTCGTCCACCAGCATCACGCTGGCCAGGTACATTTCCGCCGCCATGCCCGGCTCGCCCGCGGCCGACTGGGCCACGTCGGCGGCGTCCAGGGGACGCGCGACTTCGTCGTCGAGCCATTGCTGCAATTGCGGGTCGTCGGTGTGACGGCCGATCTCGGCGCTGATCAGTTGTTTTTCCTGCTCGTCAATACGGCCATCGGCCTTGGCCGCGGCGATCAGGGCACGGAGGATCGCATGGCTGTGTTCTTCGACTTCCGGGCCGGCCAGTTGGTCGACGGTGCGCAACGCCTGTTGCGGGGCCGCCGATTGCTGCTGTTGTTGCCAGGCCTGGTAAGCCTGGAACGCCATCATCCCCAGGGACGCCAGCGCGGCGTAGTTCATGCCACCGCCGGAGCGGCCCTGAGGGACTCCACCGGAAGTCGCGCCGCCAGAGATCGCGCCGCCCAAGCCGGAACCACCCAGCAGGCCGCCCAGCAGACCACCCAGCCCGCCAGCACCCAGGCCACCCGGAGCACCGCCGCCGCTGTTCCCGCCCAACAGGCCGCCGAGCAAGCCACCCAGGCCTCCCAGGCCGCCCTGCGGTGCCGAGGCCCCGCCACCCTGCTGCGTCATCGAGGCCTGGCCGGCGCGCAGCAACTGTTCAAGCAAATCACTGGTGTTCATGGCATCGCTCTCTTCGGGCAGTTATTCAGACTGCCAACAATAGTCTTCGCCACGGCTTGCGCCAACTGCTTCCGCTGGTGCCCTGATTCCTCCTCGCCAAACGCCGGCGCTGGCGGTCCGTTCGATCCGCCAGCGACGGCCATTGAGCCCGGGTGAATCAGGCCTGGGGCATTTTGCGGAAACCCACGGCCAGGCGGTTCCAGCTGTTGATGGTGGCGATCGCCAGGCTCAGGTCGACCTGTTCGCTGGGGCTGAACTGGCTGCTCAGCAGCTCGTAGTCGGCATCCGGTGCGTGGGTTTCACTCAACCGGGTCAGGGACTCGGTCCAGGCCAGGGCGGCCCGTTCGCGGTCGGTGAAGAACGGCGTTTCGCGCCAGACCGAGACCGCGTACAGGCGGCGCTCGGTTTCCCCGCTCTTGCGCGCGTCGGCGGTGTGCATGTCAACGCAGAAGGCGCAGCCGTTGATCTGCGAGGCGCGCAACTTCACCAGCTCGATCAGCGACTTTTCCAGGAGCAGTTTCGACACTGCGGTTTCCAGGGCGATCATGGCTTTGAGGGCGTCCGGCGAAGCGGTGTAGAAGTCGATACGCGGTTGCATGGGATGGCTCCAGATCCAGTGAATGTGGCGCTACGTTAAGCCCGGGTGCAGTCCATACCAATGACCAATTCCGGCTAAGACCAGGTGACCAATGTCCCCCTCTCTTCTGTAGGAGCGCAGCTTGCGCGCGATAGCGTCAGTCCAGGCACCGCGGTGAATGGCCGCTGCGCGGATCGCGCGCAAGCTGCGCTCCTACAGAGGCTGTGTATTGACGCTCAGGCGCGGCGGCGCAGCCACTGCATGAAGCCTTTTTTCAGCACGGGCCGCGGGGTTTCCTGGGTCAGGGTCTGGGCGATGTGCTGGCGGAAATCCAGGAGATTTTTCATCGCCTCATTGATATCGCGTCGCGCGTCCAGGCACGGCTTGAGGTACTCGTTTTCGATGCGGTACAGGGTGCAGAAGGTCTTGGCCGAGAAGTCCGCCGCGTTCGCCTGATCGGCGATGCCCGCCTCGCCTATCACTTCGCCCGGCCCCATGCGCCCGGCTTCGAACGGCTTGCCATCGCGGATCAGGCTGACCGAGACCACCCCCGACTCGATGATCAGCAGGTGATCGCTGACCTCGCCCGCCGGCAGGATGGTCTCGCCGGCGCGGAAGGTTTGCAGGGTCATGTTCTGGCTGAAGGTTTCCTTCTCCTCCTGGCGCAGGGTGGAGAAGATGCTCGAACTGTCCAGCAGCGCCCGCGGGCGCGACAGGTTGGCCGCCACGCTGCTTTCACCGGTGGACAGCAGGCTGACGCCGGACGCCTGCAAGTGACGGAAAGCCAGGTCGAACAGCTGGTTGCGCACTTCGCGCTTCTGGCTCATGGAGGCCACGAAGCCGCTGATCTCGTACTCCACCCCGGCGTTGCCCGAGCTTTTCAGGGCCACGCTGGGGGCCGGCTTGGGGAGCAGGAAACGGCAACCGAGCATGGCCCGCTCCAGCGCCTCGATCACCGTTTGCGGCCGCGCATGAGGGCTGACCTGGAGGCTGATGGACAGCCCGTGCATATCGGCGGGACGGCTGAAGTTGATGATCTTGGCCTTGGCCGCCAGGGAGTTGGGGATCACCGCCATGCTGCCCTGGGAGGTCTGCAAGCGGGTGGCGCGCCAGTCGATGTCGGTGACCCGGCCTTCGGTGCCGTCGATGGAGATCCAGTCATCGAGCTGATAAGGCTTGGTGGTGTTCAGCACGATCCCGGAGAACACGTCGCTGAGGGTGCTTTGCAGCGCCAGGCCGACAATGATCGCCACCGCGCCGGAGGTGGCCAGCACGCCCTTGACCGGCAGTTCCAGCACATAGGCCATGGCGGCGATGATGGCGATCAGGAAAATCACCGCGCCCATCAGGTCCTGCAACAGCCGCCCGGTATGCCCGACCCGTTGCATCATCAGGGTGCCGAGCAGCACCGTCAGGGTCCGCGCGCCGAACAGCCACCAACCGATCTGCAACCCGGTGGCGGCCAGGTGCAGCGGCACGTCCTCCGGCCAGGGCGCCGCCTGCATCGGGTTCAGGCCCTGGTTGAACAGCAGCACGCTGTACAGGGTGAAGATCAGCACCCGCACCAGCAGCTTCCAGTAACCGCCCCGCGCGCCGATCAAGCGCCACAGCAGCATGTCCAGCAGGATCAGCACCAATGCGGCGAACAACGGGTGGTCGGCGAACAGAATCGACATCAAGCAACTCCAGCACAGTCAGAGGCGCGACAATCTCACACAAGCGACCTTGCAGGTATAGCCGGAAAAACAAAAACAGGGGCCTCATGGGAGGCCCCTGTCTGTAACGCCTTCGTTCACCTCTGTAGCCGCTGGCGCAGCCCGCGTTCGGCGGCGTAGCCGTCGTCAAGGACGAGCACGCGGTTCGACAGGCGGACCGCATGCCCTGGGTCGCGCTTGCTGCGCAAGCGATCGCAGCCTTCGCCAGCGGCTACAGGTATGGTCACCGTGTAGCCGCTGCCGAGCCTTGGCGAGGCTGCGATCGGCAACGCAGTTGCCGCAACCCCTGAGCCCCGGACCTGCCTGGAAAATGCGTTGGCCGGTTTACGGGGCTGCGCTCCGATCTCAGCCTTCGCCAGCGGCTACCGGCAGGTCATTTGCCGGTGGTCAGGGTGGTGTAGCTGGTGATCAGGTTGCGGTAGTCCGGGATGTGGTTGGAGAACAAGGTGCCCAGGCCCTCGATGTCGTTGCGCCAGTCGCGGTGCAGCTCGCAGGCCAGGCCGAACCAGGTCATCAGCTGCGCGCCGGCGGTGGACATGCGGTTCCAGGCAGAATCGCGGGTCAGCTCATTGAAGGTGCCGGAGGCGTCGGTCACCACGAACACCTCGAAGCCTTCTTCCAGGGCCGACAGCGCCGGGAACGCCACGCAGACCTCGGTCACCACGCCGGCGATGATCAGCTGCTTCTTGCCAGTGGCCTTGATCGCCTTGACGAAGTCCTCGTTGTCCCAGGCATTGATCTGGCCGGGCCGGGCAATGTACGGCGCGTCCGGGAACAGCGCCTTGAGCTCGGGCACCAGCGGGCCGTTGGGGCCGGTTTCGAAGCTGGTGGTGAGGATGGTCGGCAGCTTGAAGTACTTGGCCAGGTCGGCCAGGGCCAGAACGTTGTTCTTGAACTTGTCCGGGTCGATGTCGCGCACCAGGGACAGCAGGCCGGCCTGGTGATCCACCAGCAGCACGGCGGCGTTGTCTTTATCGAGACGCTTGTAGGCGGTAGTCATGGGATAGTCCTCGCTTCTTGTCGATACCGACTGGAAGTCGGCGTGGGGGTGCTGCTTCAGCGCTGGGAATCCAGCACTTCGTGTTCATTCGCCACTTGCTGGGCCTTGAGGTAGCTCTCGATCAGCAACTGATAGTGCGGCATGGCCTGGGCGTAGACCGCAGCCCATTGCTCGGCGTCCGGACGGTTCCACGAACCCTGCAGTTCGGAGAGCGTGGCCATGATGTCGATCGGCACCACCCCGGCCTGGGCCAGGCGGGCGATGGTCAGATCGGTGGCCAGCCGCGAATGGTTGCCCGAGGCATCGACCACCGCGAACACCTTGTAGCCTTCATGCACCGCGGCGATCGAGGGGAACGCCAGGCAGACGCTGGTCAGGGTGCCGGCGATCACCAGGGTTTTCTTGCCGGTGGCCTCGACCGCCGCCCGGAACTCGGGATTGTCCCAGGCGTTGATTTCGCCTTTGCGGGCCACGTACCGGGCATGGGGCGCTTCCTGGTGGATTTCCGGGATCAGCGGGCCGTTGGGCCCCTGGGGTACCGAGGCCGTGGTGATTACCGGCATCTGCAACAGGGTCGCGGCTTTCGCCAGGGCGATGGCATTGGCCCGCAGTTGCGGCACGTCCATGTCCTTGACGATCTGGAACAGGCCGCTCTGGTGGTCGATCAGCAGCATTGCCGCGTCGTTGGGGTCGATGGTCGGTTTCAGGCCATTGAAGTTGGCCGCGTTGAGGGTGTTCATGTGCAGTTCCTCTGGTGTCTAGGCATTTATTTAAGGCAACAGCCATCCCTGGCCCTGAAACCGGCCTACACATCCTGTGCAAGTCGGTAAGGGGGTGTCAGCCAGGCATCTGGCCGAAACGGCCGGACTGGAAGTCGACGAATGCCTGGTGGATCTCGGCCTCGCTGTTCATCACGAACGGGCCATGGCCGACGATGGGCTCGTCGATCGGTTCGCCGCTGAGCAGCAGCACCACCGCGTCGTTGTTGGCTTCCAGGCTGATCTGGTCACCATCGCGTTCGAACAGCACCAGCTGACCTTCGCGCACCAGCTCCTGGCCATTGACCTGGACCGTGCCGCGCAGCAGCACCAGGGCGGTGTTGCGCCCCTGGTGCAGGTCGAGGGTCAGGGGCTTGCCGGCATTCAGGCGGATGTCCCAGACGTCGATCGGGGTGAAGGTGCGCGCCGGGCCCTTGACGCCGTCGAACTCGCCGGCGATCAGCCGCAGGGTGCCGGCCTTGTCCTTGAGGGCAATGGCCGGAATGTCGCCATCGAGGATGGTCTGGTAACCGGGGGCGGCCATCTTGTCCCGCGCTGGCAGGTTGACCCACAGCTGGACCATGTCCAGGGTGCCGCCGGACTGGGCGAACGCTGCGGAGTGGAACTCCTCGTGGAGAATCCCCGAGGCCGCGGTCATCCATTGCACGTCGCCAGGGCCGATCTTGCCGCCGCTGCCGGTGGAGTCGCGGTGTTCCACCTCGCCCTTGTAGACGATGGTCACGGTTTCGAAGCCGCGATGGGGGTGCTGACCCACGCCACGACGCTGCTGGGTCGGGGTGAATTCAGCCGGGCCGGCGTGGTCGAGCAGCAGGAACGGGCTGATGTGCTTGCCCAGGTTGTCGTAGGAAAACAGCGTACGAACCGGGAAACCGTCGCCCACCCAGTGAGACCGTGGGCTGGTGTAGATACCGATGATGTTTTTCATGCGGGTGCCTCCGACATGGGTGAGTTATTTCGTGAATACACCTTAAAACCCATACCTTTGATGCACTAGACTGCAAAAATCGTCCTTAGCGTTCTATTTGGAGAACGATGATGGAAGACCTCAACACCCTCTATTACTTCACCCAGGTCGTCGAACACCGGGGTTTCGCCGCCGCCGGGCGCGCCCTGGACATGCCCAAGTCCAAGCTCAGCCGACGCATTGCCCAGCTCGAGGAACGCCTCGGCGTGCGCCTGATTCACCGCACCAGCCGCCACTGCTCGCTCACCGAGATCGGCCATGAGTACTACCAGCGCTGCCTGGCCATGCGCGTGGAAGCGGAAAGCGCCGCGGAAGTCATCGAGCGCAACCGTTCCGAACCCCAGGGCCTGGTGCGCCTCAGTTGCCCGACCGCGCTGCTCAACTCCTGGGTCGGGCCGATGCTGACCCGCTACATGCTCAAGTACCCGCTGGTGGAGCTGTTCATCGAGAGCACCAATCGCCGGGTCGACCTGATCCACGAAGGTTTCGACATCGCCCTGCGGGTGCGCTTCCCGCCGCTGGAAAGCAGCGACCTGGTGATGAAGGTGCTGGGCAACAGCACCCAGTGGCTGGTCGGCCACCCGGACTTTCTCGCGCGGCTGTCGAGCCCCGCCTCGCTCGCCGACCTCAGCGGCCTGCCGAGCCTGCACTGGGGCTCGGCGCAGCGCGAATACCAGTGGGAGCTGTTCGGCCCCAACGAAGCCCTGGCGCAGATTCGCCACAAGCCGCGGATGGTCACCGACGACCTGATCGCCCTGCGCCAGGCGGCCCTGGCGGGGATCGGCATCGTCCACCTGCCCAGCGTGGTGGTGCGCGACGATGTGGCCGCCGGGCGCCTGGTGCAGCTGGTACCGGACTGGGCGCCCAAGTGCGGGATCGTCCATGCGATCTTCCCGTCGCGCCGTGGCCTGCTGCCGTCGGTGCGCACCCTGATCGACTTTCTCGGCGAGGAGTTCAGCCGCAGCGATATCACCTGAGGATGCGCTCCAGGTGAAGCCAGGCCGAATCTTCCGACCTGTGGCGTTTTTGACACTGGCCGAAATAATATTTCGAACATAATATTTTGCTCGTCATCTTATTCCGCCCAGTGAGGAAAACGCCCATGCAAAGCCCATCCCGCGAGGCCACCCTGGCCCAGTGGATTGCCCAGGAACAGGCCATGCGCGCACGCCTGGCCGGTCCGGGCAGCCTGTCCCTGGCCGAAGTCAGCGCCCTCTCCCCCAGCGAATTCTTCGATGGCATCGGCAACGGCGAACTGCCCTCGCCGCCCATCGGCACGCTGATGGATTTCATCCCCATCGAATGGTCCGCCGGGCACTTCGTGTTCCAGGGCACCCCGGATGCCCGCCATTACAACCCGCTGGGCAGCGTGCACGGCGGTTATGCCGCGACCCTGCTGGACTCCTGCATGGGCTGCGCGATCCACACCCGGCTGAACAAGGGCCAGGGCTACACCACCCTGGACCTGCGCATCAGTTATGTGCGGGCCCTGACCGGCAGCAGCGGGCCGATCCGCGCCGAAGGCAAGATCGTCCACCTGGGCCGCTCCACCGCCCTGGCCGAAGGACGGATCTACGATGTCGATGGCCGCCTGTACGCCACCGGTTCCACCACCTGCATGATCCTCGAAGCCCGTGGCTGAACCCGTCATGTGCGGGGTTGGGTGATGGAATGGGGTCGTCCGATTGCTCCTGCGGGGGCGTGCGTCGTCTCTGCGGGAGCCGGGGATATTCGTGATTCGCGGTAAAGATTCCTTTGCCTGTCCGGCGGTTTTTCTCAAAGGTACGGACCGGGATACTCGTGGCCTTTCCACTGCCATCTGGAGTCATCCATGTCTGTACCTGCTTTCGGCCTCGGCACCTATCGCCTGCAAGGCCAGGTGGTCATCGACTCGGTCAGCACCGCGCTCGAGCTGGGCTACCGGGCGATCGACACCGCACAGATCTACGAGAACGAAGCCGAGGTCGGCCAGGCCATCGCCGACAGCGGCATCCCCCGCGACGAGCTGTTCGTCACCAGCAAGATCTGGGTCGCCAATTTCGCCCGCGACAAGCTGATCCCCAGCCTCAAGGACAGCCTGCGCAAGCTGCGGACCGACTACCTGGACCTGACCCTGATCCACTGGCCGTCACCGGACAACCAGGTGCCGGTCGAAGAATTCATGGCGGCGCTGCTGGAAGCCAGGCAACTGGGGCTGACCCGGCAGATCGGGGTTTCCAACTTCACCAACGACCTGATGAAACAGGCCATCGCCGCGGTGGGTGCCGAACACATCGCCACCCACCAGATCGAACTGCATCCTTACCTGCAAAACCGCAAGGTCGTGGAGTTCGCGCAAAGCCAGGGGATTCACATCACCTCGTACATGACGCTGGCCTACGGGGAAGTGCTCAAGGACCCGATCATCCAGCAGATCGCCGAGCAGCATCGGGCGACGCCGGCTCAAGTGACCCTGGCCTGGGCCATGCAATCGGGTTATGCGGTGATTCCCTCCTCGACCAGGCGCGCGAACCTGGAAAGCAACCTCAAGGCCTGTGCCCTGACCCTGGGCGAAGCAGACATGCGGCGCATCGCCGAGCTGGAGCGCGGGCATCGCCTGACCAGCCCCGCCGGCATTGCACCGGCGTGGGACTGAGGTCCTAGCGCACCACGACATTCAACCGAATGCCGTCGGGCGCTATTTCTTCCTCATTGGAGCTGCCGGGAAACGTTCCGGCCGCCGGGGTCCTGCTCCGGCGGCCGGTGTCGATGGCCCTCATCAAGCGGCTGATGGTCTCGTAGTCCGGCAACGGCAGGCTGCTGATATACAGCTTGCGTCGCGAGCCGGGTGGAATCGATGGCATGCCGAGAAGCTCGGAGTCATAGACCAGTACGTGACGGACCTGCGGGTTATCCATGCAGAACGCCACGATATCGAGCCGGGCCTGCAACCCCAGAGAGGCGTTGATGATCAGCAGGTCCATTGGCTCACTGCCATATTCCACGATGTTCAACACCTCGATGAGTCGATACATCGGTGCAATCCGGTAATAGCCCAGCTGGTTCAGCACCCGCTCGATTTTCATTCGATGAAAATGCTGTTCATCGGCGATCAGGATTCGTAACGTTTTATTCGGCATTTTTTCGCGACCATGAAAAAGTCTGAGATGACAGGCTCCAAGCCTACGAATAAAGGCTAGGGGAGCAGCCGAGTGTTTTCTCTAAGGTTTTTCTGAAAAGCCCTACTCCACATTACTAAAATACGGCTTTCCCCTACTTTTTAAGCCTGAAATGCTCGTTTCCCTGGGATATCCACGGGCATCGGCGGCATACACCCGGGATCGATGGGCAGCTTTGGGCCCTGCTTCTTGCCCGGCCCGGGGGAGACAAAAGGCCCGCCCGGCCCCGGCAGAGGCCATCGGAAAACCGCTGGCCAGGTGGTGGTGTCCGCCGCCAGCAGCACGACGCAAGCCCTGTTCCCAGCCACTGCGGGGGGCTATTCCAGTATTCAGCAGGTTCGGTCTTTGCCCGAGGAGGGAGGATTGATATGGGCAATGAAACGCAGGAGGATCTCCTGCGTTGCGCCCTGCACCCAGAGAATCTCCTGTAACACAGAAGCGCCGAGGACCACCGGCAATGCATGGTCGGTGCGGCCGCCGTAGATCATGGCATGGCGGATCTGCGGGTTGCCCTGGCAGAACACGCCGGCGTCCACCCCGGCGGCAAACGCCAGCTCGCCGCTGAGCAGCAACAGGTCGAAGTTCTCGAAGGGCTCGCAGGAATAGTGGGTCAGGGTTACCAGTTCGCGGAAAGCCTCCACCGTGGCGACGCGAAAGTAACCCAGGCCATTCAACACACGCTGGATGCGTCCACACCGTTCCCGGGACGCGTCGGCAATCAGTATTCTCAGGCGTTTGTTGGGCATCGGCGTGGCAACTCTCGGTTGAACACAGAGGTTCAACAGACTATCCGATGGCCCCCGGCCGACTCTTTAAGACGATTCGCAAAAATCGCTGTAGACGGAGAATTTTTTCCTCTCGACAAAAAGCCCGCTGTTTACAGGCGCATCGCCCCACCGCACCAACACGATTGCGCGGTCTATTCGGTGGTACTGGGACTCCAGAATGCCTGCTCCACCAGGGCCGAGGTGGACAGCCGCGCCACCAGCGCGTCGAGTTCGTCGCCGTCCACCGAGGTGGTGGCCAGGGTGGCTTCGATCTCCACGTCGTCGTTGCCGAAGGCATGGACATCGATGTCGCTGGCCGGGTAGTTACTGCGCTCCAGCTCCGCTTCGAGCAGGGCGAACACGGCTTTCTGCTTGGAGCGATGGGCGATCACATAGACGATGTTGGTGACCTCGGCGGAGATCACGTCCAGCGGCTGGCGGTTGATGTTGTTGACGATCGGCCGCAGCAAAGTATTGGCCGCCAGCACGAACAGCGTGCCGAGAAAGGCCTCGAGGATCAGGTCGGCACCGGCGCAGGCACCCACCGCCGCCGAGGCCCAGAGGGTGGCCGCGGTGTTCAGGCCGCGCACGTTGCCCTCTTCGCGCATGATCACCCCGGCACCGAGAAAACCGATGCCGGACACCACATAGGCCACCACCCGCACCGCGCCTTCGGCGCCGCCGAGACGGTTGGCCATGTCGACGAAAATCGCCGCGCCCACCGCCACCAGCACGTTGGTGCGCAGGCCGGCGGTGCGCTGCCGGTATTGGCGCTCGAAGCCGATCAAGCCACCGAGGATAAAAGCCGCGCTGAGGCTGACCAGGGTGTCCACCAGGGAGGTCAGGTTGATGTTCTGGAGTGCTTGCATGAATCAAGTCCTTGAGTACGCGACGGTCGGTTGCCCCTACAGGATAGGTGCACTTTGCCGGAGCGAGCGGGCGGCGATCCAACCGCCCGCGATGAGGCCGGCCAGGGTGCCGGATATCTTGCACCGGCAGGTATTACGAGCAGATGGCGATTGCCGGTTAACCCTGTAGCCGCTGCCGCAGGCTGCGATCGGCCCGCAGGGCCGTGGCGATCGTACCAACGCCGGAGGACCTGCGGTCCTGGCGCAGCCTGCGGCAGCGGCTACAGGATTTGGTGCGGCGCTCCGCTTATTGCCAGCCGAACCGGCGGATATAAAAGCCCTTCACCGCCTGGGTCAGCGCCATGTACGCCAGCAGGATCACCGGCAGGAACACGAAGTACAGCGACGGCAGCGCCTGCAGCTTGAAGTAGTGCGCCAGCGGGCCCATGGGCAGGAAGATGCCGATGGCCATGATCACCAAGGTCATCACCAGCAGCGGCATGGCCGCGCGGCTTTGCAGGAAGGGGATCTTCGGCGTGCGGATCATGTGCACGATCAGGGTCTGGGTCAGCAGCCCGACCACGAACCAGCCGGACTGGAACAGCGTCTGGTGGTCCGGGGTATTGGCGTCGAACACGTACCACATCAGGGCGAAGGTGCCGATGTCGAAGATCGAACTGATCGGCCCGAAAAACAGCATGAAGCGCCCGACGTCCGCCGGCTGCCAGCGCTGGGGCCGGGCCAGCATGTCCTCGTCGACGTTGTCGAACGGGATGGCGATCTGGGAAATGTCGTACAGCAGGTTCTGTACCAGCAGGTGCATCGGCAGCATCGGCAGGAACGGAATGAAGGCACTGGCCACCAGCACCGAGAACACGTTGCCGAAGTTCGAGCTGGCGGTCATCTTGATGTACTTGAGCATGTTGGCGAAGGTCCGCCGCCCTTCCAGCACGCCTTCCTCCAGCACCATCAGGCTTTTCTCCAGGAGGATGATGTCCGCCGCCTCCTTGGCGATGTCCACGGCGCTGTCCACCGAGATGCCGATGTCCGCGGTGCGCAATGCCGGCGCATCGTTGATGCCGTCGCCCATGAAACCGACCACATGGCCATTGCCCTTGAGCAGGCGGACGATGCGCTCCTTGTGCGAGGGCGTGAGCCGGGCGAAGACATTGGTGGTTTCCACGGCCTTGGCCAGTTGGGTATCGCTCATGCGCTCGATGTCGTTGCCCAGCAACAGGCCCTGTTGCTCCAGGCCGACTTCGCGGCAGATCTTCGCCGTCACCAGCTCGTTGTCGCCGGTCAGTACCTTCACCGCCACGCCATGGGCGGCCAGGGCCTGGAGGGCCGGCGCGGTGCTTTCCTTGGGCGGGTCGAGGAATGCCACGTAGCCGATCAGGGTCAGCCCCTGCTCGTCCGCCAGGCTGTAGCTGTCGCGGCCCCGCGGCATCGGCCGGGCGGCCACGGCCACCACCCGCAGGCCTTCGCCGTTGAACTCGGCGGTGACCTGGCGAATCCGCGCCAGCAGCTCGTCGCTGAGCATTTCCTCGGCGGCGCCATGGCGCACCCGGGTGCACACCGCCAGCACCTCCTCCACCGCGCCCTTGCAGATCAGCAGGTGCGCACGCTCCTTCTCGGCCACCACCACCGACATGCGCCGCCGGTTGAAGTCGAAGGGAATCTCGTCGACCTTCTGGAACGCCGTGCCGACCCGCAGCTCGCGGTGCACTTCGACGTGCTCCAGCACCGCCACGTCCAGCAGGTTCTTCAGGCCGGTCTGGTAGTAGCTGTTCAGGTAGGCCATTTCCAGCACGTCCTCGGACTCCTCCCCCCAGACATCCACATGCCGGGCGAGGAAGATCTTGTCCTGGGTCAGGGTGCCGGTCTTGTCGGTGCACAGCACGTCCATCGCGCCGAAGTTCTGGATCGCGTCCAGGCGCTTGACGATGACCTTCTTGCGCGACAGGAACACCGCGCCCTTGGCCAGGGTCGAGGTGACGATCATCGGCAGCATTTCCGGGGTCAGGCCCACGGCGATGGACAGCGCGAACAGCAGCGCCTCCATCCAGTCGCCCTTGGTGAAGCCGTTGATGAACAGCACCAGCGGCGCCATGACGAACATGAAGCGGATCAGCAGCCAGCTGACCTTGTTCACCCCGTTCTGGAACGAAGTCGGCGCCCGGTCGGTGGCCCCGACCCGCTGGGCCAGGGCGCCGAAATAGGTGGCATTGCCGGTGGTCAGGACCAGCGCGGTGGCCGCGCCGGACACCACGTTGGTGCCCATGAACAGGATGTTGTCCAGCTCCAGCGGGTTGAGGGTGGCGGCGTCCTGCTGGCGCGGGAATTTCTCCACCGGCAGCGATTCGCCGGTCATCGCCGCCTGGCTGACGAACAGGTCCTTGGCGCTGAGCACCCGGCAATCGGCGGGGATCATGTCGCCGGCCGAAAGCTGGATCAGGTCGCCCGGCACCAGTTGCCGGATCGGCAGTTCCAGGCGTTGCAGGCCCTGGTGCGCCACCGCCGCGCCATGCAGCCTGGCGAACACCGACGGCGCGCTATCGAGCACATCGCGCCGCAGCACCGTGGCAGTGTTGCTGACCATCGCCTTGAGGGCGTCGGCGGCCTTGTTCGACTTGGCCTCCTGCCAGAAACGCAGCAGCGTGGAGAGCACCACCATGGAAAAAATCACCGTGGCCGCCTTCATGTCTTCGGTCAGCCAGGAGATCACCGCCAGCAGGGTCAGCAGCAAGTTGAAGGGGTTCTTGTAGCAATGCCACAGGTGCGTCCACCAGGGCAGCGGCTGCTCATGCTCGACCTCGTTGAGACCATGCCGTTCGCGCAGGGCCTGGGCCTCGGCTTCGCTCAGGCCATCGGTGTGGCTGCCGAGGCGTTGCAGCAGGTCCGCGGCCTCGTCGTTGGCCGCGGCCACCAGGGTGTGCGCCAGGCTGGGCGGTACATCGCGGCTGACGCTGGCGTCGCTGAAGCTTTCCAGCAAGGCCAGGCGGCGAAAGTGCCGGGCGAAGTGCCGGGTCCGCAGGAAGCCGGCAAAAAACTCTTTGAGCAGGGTGAGGTTCATGGTGTGTCCCCTAACGGTCGGCGCCGGGAGACTCACAGCCAGGTCGGGTTCGCCGGCCGCGCGAACAGGCGCAGCCGTAGCGCGGCGATGCGTCAGGCATCACCCACTGTTGCAGTGTCGATGAGAAGGACATCGGGAACGGGCCCTGAAGGCCACGGTCGGGAAGCCGCCGCTCGCTGTTACGGCGAGACAACGGCGCAAAAAAGCGGGCGCGTTATCTTGCCGGGAAGGCGCCGGTTATCGAAACCGGCCGACTACTGTCACTCGAACAAGTACCCACTGTGGGTCTCCGCTTGATGGAAAACGCGCGAAGCTTACGCCGCGTTTTTTGCCGAGTAAATCGGCGGCAAAGGCCCGGGCGGGGGAATCGAAAAGTTCTTCAGCGAAGGTTCAGGAAGGGTCGGCAGCGAAGGCTGGATGCGGGGATTTTCGGGGATATCGAGAGGGTTGGAATGGGGGACGGCTGCGCCGCCCATCGCGGGCNNNNCAGGTTGACGTCGATTTGCGTCTGTAGGAGCGAGGCTTGCCCGCGATGAGGCCCGAACATTCAACACAGAACTATCGGGCCCGACGGCCTCTATCAGCTGGCGGTGGCCAGCAGCAGGTCGCGCACCGAACGGCTGTGGCGGCCTTTGTCGTGCTCGTACAGCGAGGCGGCGATTTCCTCGGCACGAATCGGCAGCACCGACAGCAAGGTGTCGCTCAGGCCATGGCTGGCCTGGCTGAAGCCCTGGGTGTAGATGCCGGCCTTGCAGCGCTCGTCGGTGATGACCCGGTAGTTGCGGTCCACTTCGAAGTCGCCCAGGTAGGCTTCCAGCGGCGCCAGCAATGCGCGGTGGGTCTGGCGCTCGTAGCCGGTGGCCAGGATCACCGCGTCGTAGTGGCGGGTGCTCAGCTCGCCGGTGGAGGTGTTGCGCAGCAGCAGCTCGATGCCCTGGGCGGTGGCGGTGGCTTTCTCCACGGTGGTCAGGGTGCGGAAGGCATGGCGCGCGATGCCGGAGACTTTCTGCCGGTAGAGAATCCCGTAGATGCGTTCGATCAGGTCGACGTCCACCACCGAATAGTTGGTGTTCTGGTACTCGTGGACCAGGCGCTCGCGCTCGCCGCTCGGCTGCTGGAACACCAGGTCGGTGAAGGCCGGCGAGAACACTTCGTTGACGAAGGGGCTGTCGTCCGCCGGCTTCAGCGCCGAACCGCGCATCAGTATGTCCACCTGCACCGATGGGAAGCTGTCGTTGAGGTCGATGAAGGCCTCGGCGGCGCTCTGCCCGCCCCCGATGATCGCCACGTTCATCGGCTTGCCGCTGGTGCATGGCTGGTTGGCCATGCGTTCCAGGTAGTGCGCGTGGTGGAACACCCGGCCGTCGTCCTTGAGCGCCTTGAAGGTGTCCGGGATCAGTGGCGTGCCGCCAGGGCTGACCACCACCGAACGGCTGGTACGGACGAATTCCTGGCCCTGGCTGTCGCGGGAAATCACCCGCAGTGCCTCGACCTGCTGGTTGTGCAGCACCGGCTCGATGGCCAGCACTTCTTCGCCGTAGCGGCTCTGCTCCTGGAAGTGCCCGGCGACCCAGCGCAGGTAATCGTTGAACTCCATGCGGCACGGATAGAAGGTGCCCAGGTTGATGAAGTCCACCAGGCGGCCGTGGTGCTTGAGGTAGTTGACGAAGGAGTACGGGCTGGTCGGGTTGCGCAGGGTCACCAGGTCCTTGAGGAAGGAAATCTGCAGGTCGCTCTGGGCCACCAGGGTGTTGCCGTGCCAGCGGTAGTCGGCCTGCTTGTCGAGAAACAGCGCGTCCAGCGGCCCCTGGATCTGGCCACGTTCTTCCAGCGCGATAGCCAGCGCCAGATTCGAGGGGCCGAAACCGATACCGATCAGGTCGTGAACGATGGTCGATGCAATTGCCTGTGTCATTTCCAGTGTCCTCTGGATAAATCCCTCAACGCGGGGAGAAATCGACGGTGACCTGATCGGCCCATGGCGAGGCAGCAGGTCGTCTGTTGAGTAGGAACGAGGACAGTGAAAAAAAATTTAACAAAGAAGGATCAATGGGCGTCCCACTGCCGGACCCGCACCCGGCAATGTTTCATCGCGTTGACGATGTGCTTCTCCACCAGGCTGCGGGAGATCCCCAGGCGCTCGGCGATCTCGGGGTGGGACAGGCCTTCGAGCTTGCGCAGCAGGAAGCTTTCCCGGCACAGCGCCGGCAGCTCCGCCAGCGCCCGTTGCAGCATGTCCAGGCGCTGGCCGTGGTCGATGCTGGTTTGCGGCGAGGGGCTGAAGAAGCGCTCTTCATTGTCGAGCACATCCAGCGGCTCGACCTGGCGCAAGGCGTTGCGCCGATGGCCATCGATCACCAGGTTCAGCGCGGTGCGATAGAGGAAGGCCCGCGGTTGCTCGATCGGCGTGTCGCTGGAGCGCTCCAGCACCCGCACGTAAGCGTCATGCACCACATCTTCGGCCACCTGCAGGTTGCCCAGCTTGGCGTTGAGGAAACACACCAGCTCGCGATAGTAGTTTTCCAACATGACTCCCGACCGCGATACGCGGCTTTTGTCCTTGAGCACAACCGGCGCCCCGCCCCTGGGCAGGCGATTCGATGATGGCAGTTTAGAAGTGGCGTAATTTATAGTAATTCTCATATAGATTTAAAGTACTGAGTCGATTCGCCGACTTTATTTTCTTCGTCTACATTTTTCGCCCCAGCTGTAACTCCATGTGTCCATGCTTAAATTCCCTCTGTTTTCCCTCGTTTACCTGACAGCTCCCCGTATCTGTCGCTCCATCGACAGCCTCCAGCCAGCGCCCATACCACGGGCCAGGCCGGACGACGGGCCGATTTCCATTGGCCGGAACCCTGCATGAAACGTCCCCGTCATCCCCGACGCGCCCTGCTTGTCACCCTGTGTCTGATTCCCATCGTCGCCCTCGCCGCCTGGCAGATCCTGCCGCCAGGGCGCGACCAGTTCGCCACCGTGCAGGTCAGCCGCGGCACCATCGAAAGCAGCGTGACCGCCTTGGGCACCCTGCAACCGCGGCGTTATGTCGACGTCGGTGCCCAGGCGTCCGGGCAGATCCGCAAGATCCACGTCGAGGCCGGTGACCCGGTCAAGGAAGGCCAGCTGCTGGTGGAGATCGACCCCGCCACCCAGCAAGCCAAGCTCGACGCCAGCCGCTTCTCCATCGAGAACCTGCAGGCCCAGTTGCAAGAGCAGCGGGCGCAGAACGAGCTGGCCCGGCAGAAGTACCAGCGCCAGCAGAACCTCGCCGCCGGCGGCGCGACCCGTGACGAAGACGTGCAGACCGCCCGCGCCGAACTCAAGGCCACCCAGGCGCGGATCGACATGATCCAGGCGCAGATCCGCCAGGCCCAGGCCAGCCTGCGCAGCGACCAGGCCGAGCTGGGCTATACGCGGATCTACGCGCCGATGTCCGGCACCGTGGTCGCGGTGGACGCCCGCGAAGGCCAGACCCTCAACGCCCAGCAGCAGACGCCGCTGATCCTGCGCATTGCCCGGCTGTCGCCGATGACCGTCTGGGCCGAAGTCTCCGAAGCCGATATCGGTCACGTCAAACCGGGCATGAGCGCCTACTTCACCACCTTGAGCGGCGGCACCCGGCGCTGGACCAGCACCGTGCGGCAGATCCTGCCGATCCCGCCCAAGCCGCTGAACGAAAGCAGCCAGGGCAGCGGCAGCCCCAACAGTTCGAGCAAGAGCGGCAGCGGCCGGGTGGTGCTCTACACCGTGCTGCTGGATGTGGATAACGCCGACAACACCTTGATGGCCGAAATGACCACCCAGGTGTTTTTTGTCGCCGAGCGCGCGCAGGACGTCCTCACCGCGCCGCTTGCCGCCCTGCAGGGCAGCGCCGAGAGCGGCATGCAGCTGGCCCGGGTGGTGGCGAAAAACGGTTCGATCGAGGAGCGCAAGGTGCGGGTCGGCATCAGCGACCGCTTGCGCATCCAGATCCTCGACGGCCTCGCCGAAGGCGATCACCTGCTGATCGGTCCCGCGCAAAGCAGCGGAGGCTGAATGCAGACCCCGCTGATCGACCTCAAGGACATCCGCAAATCCTACGGTGGCGGCGACACGCCGCAAGTGGACGTGCTGCGTGGCATCGACCTGTCGATCCACGCCGGCGAGTTCGTCGCCATCGTCGGCGCCTCCGGCTCCGGCAAATCGACGCTGATGAACATCCTCGGCTGCCTCGACCGCCCGACCTCGGGCGAGTACCTGTTCGCCGGGGAAAACGTCGCCCGCCTGGGCAGCGACGAACTGGCCTGGCTACGCCGCGAAGCCTTCGGCTTCGTGTTCCAGGGCTACCACCTGATTGCGTCCGGCTCGGCCCAGGAAAACGTCGAGATGCCGGCGATCTACGCCGGCACCCCGGCGGCCGAGCGCCATGCCCGCGCCGCCGCCCTGCTCGACCGCCTGGGCCTGGCCAGCCGCACCGGCAACCGCCCGCACCAGTTGTCCGGCGGCCAGCAGCAGCGGGTGTCGATCGCCCGCGCACTGATGAACGGCGGCCACATCATCCTCGCCGACGAACCCACCGGCGCCCTCGACAGCCACAGCGGCGCCGAGGTCATGGCGCTACTCGACGAGCTGGCCAGCCAGGGCCATGTGGTGATCCTCATCACCCACGACCGCGAAGTCGCGGCGCGGGCCAAGCGCATCATCGAAATCCGCGACGGCGAGATCATCAGCGACACCGCCGACGACCACCCCGAGGTCCAGGCCAGCGCCAACAGCGGCGCCCTGCAGGCGGTGGACCTGCGCCAGCGCCTGGCCGACGGCAGCGAACACAACGGCGCCTGGAAAGGCGAACTGGTGGACGCCGTGCAGGCGGCCTGGCGGGTGATGTGGATCAACCGCTTCCGCACCGCCCTGACCCTGCTGGGGATCGTCATAGGCGTGGCTTCGGTGGTGGTGATGCTGGCGGTGGGCGAAGGCAGCAAGCGCCAGGTCATGGCGCAGATGGGCGCCTTTGGCTCGAACATCATCTACTTGAGCGGCTACTCGCCCAACCCGCGCACGCCCGAGGGCATCGTCACCCTGGACGACGTCGCGGCCCTGGCCAACCTGCCCCAGGTAAAACGCATCATGCCGGTCAACGGCGCAAAGGCCGGGGTGCGCTTCGGCAACGCCGACTACATGAGTTATGTAGGCGGTAACGACACCAACTTCCCGGAGATCTTCAACTGGCCCGTGGCCCAGGGCAGCTACTTCAGCGACGCCGACGAACGCTCGGCAGCGGCGGTGGCGGTGATCGGCCACAAGGTCCGGGAAAAGCTCCTCAAGGACGTGGCCAACCCCATCGGCCAATACATCCTGATCGAGAACGTGCCGTTCCAGGTGGTCGGCGTGCTTTCGGAAAAGGGCGCCAGTTCCGGCGACAGCGACAGCGACGACCGCATCGCCGTGCCCTACTCCGCCGCCAGCATCCGCCTGTTCGGCGACCATAACCCGCAGTACGTGGCGATTGCCGCCGCCGATGCCAGCCGGGTCAAGCAGACCGAGCGCGAGATCGACGAACTGATGCTGCGCATGCACGGCGGCAAGCGCGACTTCGAACTGACCAACAACGCCGCGATGATCCAGGCCGAGGCCCGGACCCAGAACACCCTGTCGCTGATGCTCGGCGCCATCGCCGCGATCTCGCTGCTGGTGGGCGGCATCGGGGTGATGAACATCATGCTCATGACCGTGCGCGAACGCACCCGCGAGATCGGCATCCGCATGGCCACCGGCGCCCGCCAGCGCGACATCCTGCGCCAGTTCCTCACCGAGGCGGTGATGCTCTCGGTGGTCGGCGGCCTGGCCGGGATCGGCGTGGCGCTGATCATCGGCGGCATCCTGATCCTCAGCGAAGTGGCCGTGGCCTTCTCCCTGGCCGCGATCCTGGGCGCCTTCGCCTGCGCCCTGGTCACCGGCGTCGTCTTCGGCTTCATGCCGGCCCGCAAAGCAGCCCGACTCGACCCGGTCACGGCCCTCACCAGTGAATGATCGACCTATGAAAGCGCCCCTCAGCCTTATCGCCGCCAGCCTGTTGCTGGCGGCCTGCAGCGGCCCCGCGCCGCGCCCGGACAGTGGCTTGCAGGCACCGCCCGCCTGGCACTCGCCGCATACCGCGGCCGCGCAGCAGGACAACCGGCAATGGTGGACCCGCTTCGGCAGCCCGGAACTGGAACGCCTGATCGAACAGGCTCGCCTGGGCAGCCACGACCTGGCCGCCGCCATGGCCCGGGTGCGCCAGGCGCAGGCCAGTGCCGTCATTGCCGGCGCGCCCTTGCTGCCCGCCGTCAACGGCACCTTCAACGCCAACCGCCAGAAGCTCATGCGGGGCAACGGCTACAGCCAGCTGAATGCCGACAGCAACAACAAGGCCGTGGACTATTTCGATGCCGGCCTGAGCGCCAGCTATGAAATCGATTTCTGGGGCGGCAAGCGTGCCGCCCGGGACAGCGCGCTGCTGGGCGTGCAGGCCAGCGAATTCGACCAGGCCACCGTGGAGCTGACCCTGCTCAGCGGCGTGGCCAACAGTTACGCCCAGGTGCTGTCGCTGCGCGAGCAGAGCCGCATCGCCGAACTCAACCTGGCCAATGCGCAAAGCGTGCTCAGGCTGGTGCAGACCCGTTACGACTCGGGCTCGGCCACCGCCCTGGAGCTGGCCCAGCAGAAGAGCCTGGTGGCGGCGCAGCAACGCCAGGTGCCGCTGGTTCGGCAACAGGCCGAAGAAGCCCTGATCACCCTCGCCGCCCTCCTCGGCCGGCCGGTACAGAGCCTGACCTTGAGCGACCAGCCTTTCGCCCGACTGAACTGGCCGGACATCGATGCCGGGGTGCCCAGCGACCTGCTGGCCCGCCGCCCCGATATCGCCGGCGCCGAAGCCCGGCTGGCGGCGGCCCGGGCCGATGTCAAAGTGGCGCGGGCGGCGATGCTGCCCAGCGTGACCCTGACCGCCAACCTCGGCTCCGGCGCCAACCAGTTCGATGACGTGCTACGCAGCCCCTTCTACAACCTGACCGCCGGGCTGGTGGCGCCGATCTTCAACAATGGGCGCCTGAGTGCCGAGCGCGACCGGGCCACGGCCCGCCAGCAGGAACTGCTGGAAAGCTACCGCGCAGCGATCGTCAATGGCTTCGCCGATGTGGAAAAGGCCCTCAACAGCATTCGCGGCCTGGACCAGCAGCGGCAATGGCAAGACGAAGAACTGAGGCAGGCGCAACGCGCCTTCGAAATCGCCCAGAGCCGCTACCAGGCCGGCGCCGCCGACCTGCTCACAGTCCTGGAAACCCAGCGCACCCTGTACACCGCACAAGACCAGAACGTGCAACTGCGGCTGTCCCGGGTGCAGTCGAGCATTGCCCTGTACAAAGCCCTGGGCGGTGGCTGGAAGACACTCGAAACGAAGAAGCGCTGAATAAAGAGCCTTTAAATAAAACGCTGAAAAAAAGCGCGGGCCCTGCAACAGGACCCGCGCCGCTGCCTTGCCGACTCACACCTTCAGGTGCTGGGCGTACCAGGGACGCCGGGGGGCCCGCTTGAGCAACTGCGGCACTTCCTCGTCACGGCTCAGGGCGATACGCAAGGCCAGCTTCATGACCTCCTGGTCCATCTCCAGCGACATCTCGCCCGGCGCGTTGCCCAGCGGGCCGCAGCCATGGGTCGAGGCCCCCAGCCACGGGTCGTCGACCTCGACCCAGCGCCCGGGCGCGAACCACGGCACGCCGTTGACCTCGCGGCGCAACACTTCACCGGGATGGAAGCGCTCATGGGCGCGGAACCAATCGTCGATGCGGTCATCGATCCAGCCATGGAACTTCCAGAACATCGGATGCACATGGGACGAGAACGGGTCGCCGAGAAAGTCGTTCTGCGCCAGGTACCAGCGTCCGGCGAAGTCCGAGGACACCCGGGCCTCCATGACCGGCATGCCGTTGGCAGGGTCCCGGGCGACATCGGCCCAGCGCATGTGCAACCAGTCATGCAGGCCCAGCTCGACCTCCGAGCCGAACTGCCCCAGGGTCAGGCGGCTGAGGTAGTCGGGATCCTGGTACTGCGACTCCCAGACCTGGAAGTTGCCATAGAAGGCCGCGTCGCTTTTCAAGCCATGCAGCCACTGGGTGAACTCTTCATCGTCGTCGGCGATCCAGGCCGGCGGCACCGAGCAGCCGTCGTGATTTTCGTAGTAGCGGATAAAGCCCAGACGATCCTGCTCGAGGCGCGGGGACGGCAAGGGCAGCTGCTGCCAGGACACCAGGTCCGGCTGTAACGAACGCGCCTGCAACAGCATGTGCCGGTGCATGAAGAGGAAATCGATCCCCGAGGCATTGCGATGCTTGCGTCGTCCACGGGCATCGCGCTCGTGCTTCAGCGGTCCCGGCTGCCAGCCAAGCCCGCGCAGGCTGTTGCGCTTGTCCTTGGGCAAGGAATGCCAGCGATCCCGGGAGGCATGCCAGAGCTGGTGGAACAGGCGATGCTGCGGGGACACCAGCCAGGCCAGCAACTCGGGGCTCAGGCCGTTCTGCTCCCGGGCCGCGGGAAAGGCCCGCTTGCGCGCCACGAAGCGCACCGCGGATACCGGCGCCAGGAGCGACACCTGCAACGACTGCAGGCGGCCACTGAGGGTGCCGCTGCCGGCATTGCCCCAGTTCGCCCAGACCTCGTCGAGCACCACCTGGCACTCATGGCTGGGCGCGCCGCTGAGCTGGCCGCCGGGGAACAGCCGCCAGCACAATTTCGCGGCGTCCACCGCCGCCAGCTCGCCCTGCACCCGAAACTCCACCGGACCGTCGCCCCGCAGGCTTTGCGCACGCCCCAGGAAGCCCCGCAGGCCGCGCCCGGTCGGACCGACATCGAGCACCAGTTCACAGCCGCGACGCGGCAGCGGTGCGTCGGCATCCAGGAACTCGATATCCCAGATGCCCCGCAGGTGATCGGCAAGGCGCATGCCCGGGTCGAGGGCGACTTCCAGCTTGGCTTCCCCCGGGGTGATTTCCAGTTCTTCCTGACGACGCACATCCAGGCGCTGCAACTCCTTGCGGGTGTAGAGCGCCACAGGAATAGCCGCCCCCGTCACCGCCAGACCGGTCAAAAATCCTCGTCTCGAAAACCTCATCGCTCTACCTATATCCAGTGGCGCCTCACGCATCTAGCTAGAACGTTGGATTTGCACGGAAATTTACCGGCGAGCCGCTCCCGGGCCGCTAAATTTGCCGCCGGCCAGCTCGTTTATCGCGGATAGATGTGCACAAAAAGGTCGGGCCTGGAGGCATTGCGCCTCCCGCTCCGGCCCCGTCATCAGCCCGCCTGCGACTGGGATAGCAATGATCAAATTACCTGGTAAGAAAACCCTCTACCTGAGCCTGCTGGTACTTACTGTCGCCGTACTCGGTGTCGGTGCCGGGGCCGCCTGGCACTACTACTGGAAGGACCGGGTGTCTTACCCCAGCGAAATCGTCAAGCACGCCAACGACCTGCAGGAACGCATCATCTCCTTCGACAGCCATATCACCGTGCCCCTGGATTTCGGCACCGAAGGCACCGAGGCGGACAAGGACACCCATCGCCAGTTCGACCTGGTCAAGGCCGGTCGCGGCAGGATGTCCGGCGCCGCCCTGAGCATTCTCGCCTGGCCGGAAATGTGGAACGGCGCCAACGCCCCGCATCGCCCCACCGCCGGCTTCGTCGAAGAGGCCCGGCACCAGCGGGAGACCCGCTACCGGATCATCCAGGGCCTGGTGCGCGACTTCCCCAACCAGGCGGCCATTGCCTATACCCCCGCCGACCTGCGCCGCATCGCCTCCGAAGGCAAGCTGGCAGTGGTGATCAGCCTGCTCAACGCCTACGCCATGGGCGACGATCTCGACCAGCTGGACAAGTGGGCCGCCCGCGGCATGCGCCTGTTCGGCTTCAGCTATGTGGGCAATAACGACTGGGCCGACTCCTCGCGCCCGCTGCCATTCTTCAACGACACCCGGGACGCCCTCGGCGGCCTCTCGCCGATCGGCAAGCAGGCCGTGCGCAGGCTCAACGACCTGGGGGTGGTGATCGACGTCTCGCAGATGTCCAGCAAGGCCCTGGACGACGTCGCGGCCCTGACCCGCGCGCCGGTGGTGGCCTCGCACTCCGCGCCCCGGGCGCTGGTGGACATCCCGCGCAACCTCAGCGACAAGGAACTGCAGGTGATCAAGGCCACGGGCGGGGTGGTCCAGGTGGTGGGCTTCTCCACCTACCTGCGGCCCCTCAGCCAGCCGACCCTGGACAAGCTCAACGCCCTGCGCCAGCGCTTCGACCTGGGCCCGCTGCAAGGCCTGGAAAACGCCCTGATGCCGGGCGACGCGGTCATCACCATCTGGCCGGAACAGCGCTTCGGCGAGTACGCCAGCTCCCTGTACGGCATTCTGGAAGAAGAGCCCAAGGCCAGCCTCAAGGACTATGTCGACGCCATCGACTACACGGTGAAGAAGGTCGGCATCGATCACGTCGGCATCAGCTCGGACTTCAACGAGGGCGGCGGCGTCAACGGCTGGATGAACGTGGCGGACAACCGCAACGTCACCGCCGAACTGATCCAGCGCGGCTACAGCGATATCGAGATTGCCAAGCTCTGGGGCGAGAACTACCTGCGCGTCTGGGAACAGGTGCAGAAACTCGCCAAGCCGGTAAGCCCCACCGCGCAACCTGCCACGCAACCCGCCACACATCCCGTCGAACCACCCGCCGTCGCCGGCTGAACCCTGACCACGAGAATCCCTGTGACCAATCGTCGGACCTTCCTCAAGCACGCGAGCCTGCTGGCCGCCGCCCTGCCCCTGGGCACCTTCGCCATCGGCCAGGCCCGGGCCGCCGCCACGCCCGCCACCCACCAGCAGCCATGGGACCAACTGCGCCAGCTGTTCGACCTCGACCCGGACTACGTGCACCTGGCCAACTTCCTCATCACCTCGCACCCCAAACCCGTGCGCGAAGCCATCGAAAAATACCGCGCGGTCCTGGATCGCAACCCGGCCATGGCCATGGACTACGACACCCAGTACACCTGGAAGCGCGAGGCCCAGGTGCGCGAGAGCGTCGGCCGCTACCTGCAGATCAAGCCCGCCCAGGTGGCCCTGACCGGCAGCACCACCGAAGGCCTGGCCATGATGTATGGCGGCATTCACGTGCGCCCCGGGCAGGAGATACTGACCACGGTGCATGAGCACTACTCGACCCGTAACGCCCTGAAGTTCCGCACCCAGCGCGACGGCACCCAGGTGCGCACCATCGAGCTGTTCAAGTCGCCCCACCAGGTCTGCGTCGATGAAGTGCTGGGCAATATCGACCGCAGCATCCGCCCCAACACCCGGGTACTGGGGATGACCTGGGTGCAATCGGGCAGCAGCGTGAAACTGCCGATCGGCGAGATCGGCAAGCTGGTGGATCAGCACAACCGCAACCGCGACGAGGCCGAGCGGATTCTCTACTGCGTCGACGGCGTCCACGGCCTGGGGGTGGAGGACGTCACTTTTGCCGACCTCAATTGCGACTTCTTCGTCGCCGGCACCCATAAATGGATGTTCGGCCCGCGGGGCACCGGGATCTTCTGCTCGCGCTCGGAAAAGCTCGAGCACCTGACGCCGATGGTGGCGACCTTCTCCGAGAACCAGGACTTCGCCACCACCATGACCCCCGGCGGCTACCACAGCTTCGAGCACCGCTGGGCCGTGGACCAGGCCTTCGACCTGCACATGCAGCTGGGCAAGGCCAACATCCAGGCGCGGATCCACCAACTCAACAGCTACCTCAAGCAACGCTTGCAGGAACTCCCCGGCATCGAACTGGTGACGCCCCTGAGCCCGCAGCTGTCCGCTGGCTTCACCTTCTTCCGCGGCCCGAACCTGGACACCGACGCCACCGCCGCCTGGCTGATCGAGAACCGCATCCTGGTGGATGCGGTGTACCGCGACGCGGGGCCGCTGGTGCGCATGGCGCCCGGCCTGCTCAACAGCGAAGCAGACATCGACCGCGCCATGGACCTGCTGGGCAAGCGCCTGCGCGCCGGCAAGACCGCCTGAGCCCCTCGCCCACTTCTTTTCTCTACATTGCACAAGGTTATTGATGATGAAACCTGTCGCCTGCTCCTCACTCGCCGCGCTGTTCGGCTGCCTGGTCAGCCTCAATGCCCAGGCCGTCGAGCCACCCAAGCCCGGCAGCGTGTTCAAGGACTGCAAGAACTGCCCGGAGATGGTGGTGCTGCCCGCCGGCAGCTTCGTCATGGGCACCCCCGAAGACGAAGTCGGCCGAGAGCCCGACGAAGGCCCGCAGCATACGGTGACCTTCAACAAGGCCTTCGCCATGAGCCGTTTCCACGTGACCGCCGGCGAGCTGGACGCCTACATCCGCGAGACCGGCACAGTGATCAAGGACGGCGACGAGCGTCCCGGCCGCCTGTGCCAGGCCAGCAAGCCGCGTTATGAACAAGGCCCGCGCCAGCCCGCGGTCTGCGTCGACTATGCCGACGTCCAGGCCTATGCGCGGTGGCTGTCGAAGAAGACCGGCCAGCACTACCGGATGGTCAGCGAGGCCGAGCGCGAGTACGCCGCGCGGGCCGGCAGCAGCGGCTCGTTCCCCTTCCCCTTCGATGAAGAAGGCCAGTACCAGATCACCCAGCACGCCAACACCTACGGCCCCAAGGACGGCTACAGCTACAGCGCCCCGGTAGGCAGCTACCCGCCCAATGCCTTCGGCATGTATGACATGCACGGCAATGTCTACGAGTGGGTCGCCGACTGCTGGCACCCCGACTATGTCGGCGCGCCCGCCGATGGCAGGGCCTGGATGGAGGAATCGGGCGGGGTGTGTCTCGACGCGCAGATTCGCGGCAACGACTGGGGCGAGGCCCCGGTGTTCTCCCGCTCGGGCAACCGCAACAGCCGCAAGCGCGAAGTGCGTGGGGATTGGTTGAGCTTCCGTGTCGTGCGCGAACTGGAACAGCCCGGCACCCAGCACCAGTAAAAGGCCCGATCGACAGCGATCAAGCGCGAGCGTCGCGCCTGATCGCCGCGGGCCTCAGGCGCCGGCCCGGGATTCGCCGACCGGCTGCTGGCCAAGCTGCTCGGCCAACAGCGCCAGGCCTTCATGCAGGGCCGGGAACAGGCTGTTGTTGAAGTTGTTCCAGCGCAGTTCGAGGATGGTGTCCTCGGGCGCGATCTCGGTGTTGAGCACGTCGTGGAACACCTCGCCGGAATCGATGCCGTTGTCCACGTAGTGGAACGAGGCACCGGTCATGTACAGCGGCTCGACCGGCTCGGTTTCCCGCGTGGTCCAGTCCACCACCTTCTGCCCACGGGCACCGTACAGCGCATTCCAGGTGGCATAGGCGCCGCGACGCTCGTAGGGCGACTCGAGGCGGGTGATGCCCGGATGGATGTTCATGATCCGCCGCGCGAAAGGCGCGCCCGGACGCACCAGCTCGTCGAGGATCACCAGCAGGCCGTCGAGCACCACGATGTCGGCCTTGAGCTCCACCAGGGTGTCGTGCAGGCGACGCTCGAAATCCTGCTTGCCGGCTATATGCTCGGCCGAACCCCGCGGATGGCGGCGATAGGTGGACGGCACGCTGAGCAGCAGGTCGTTGACCAGGCGCCCCTGCACCTGCAGGTCGGCCGGGTACAGCCACTGCCGGCCGGGCTGATAGGCAAAGCCGTAGTCGCTCACCAGTTGCTGGTCCCGTGGCGACTGCTCGTCATCGTCATACACCACCCCCACCAGGTTATACGCCTCGCCCAGGGGCGTCTGGTTCAGCGACTCCACCAGGAACTCCAGCACCGACTTCATGTAGCGCTCGTGATCCTTGTAGGCCACCGGTTGCCCGGCCTTGTCGGCCGCCGCGTTCCTCAGGGACCAGACATACACCAGATTCTTTTTCGTCATTTGCTCGCTCTCGCTGAATGGGCCAGGCACGACGTCGTTACGCGTGCACCTCCAGAACAAGAACGAAGCAGGCGCCGGGCAATTTATCCGCGCCCGCGGCCACGCTAAATACTCCCGCCAACGGTTCGTCTGTTCATGAGTACGGGTCTTTCTGCCTCGACCCTTCATTCACTGCCGGGAACCCCTTATGACCGACCCCAAGCGCGGAGCCTTTCACGGACTGCTCGCCCTGCTCAGACCCTTTCGTACCACTGTCGTGATTTCCGTTGCCCTGGGCATGGTCGGCGGCCTGGCCATCACCCTGCTGCTGGCGACCATCAACAACGCCCTGCACTCGGCGACCGGCATGACCCAGGGCGTGGTCCTGACCTTCGCCGCCCTGTGCCTCCTGGCCCTGACCAGCTCGATCGTCTCGGACATCGGCACCAACTACGTGGGCCAGCGCATCATTGCCGCCCTGCGCAAGGACCTGGGGGAAAAAGTACTCTCGGCGCCCATCACCCAGATCGAACGCTACCGCTCCCACCGCCTGATCCCGGTGCTGACCCACGACGTCGACACCATCAGCGACTTCTCCTTCGCCTTCACCCCGCTGGCCATCGCCACCACCGTCACCCTGGGTTGCCTGGGCTACCTGGCGTACCTGTCGGTGCCGATGTTCCTGATGATGGTGGTCGCCATCATCATCGGCACCAGCGTGCAACTGGTGGCCGGCGGCAAGGGCATCAAGGGCTTCGACGAAGCACGCGACCACGAGGACGAACTGCAGCGCTACTACAACGCTATTGCCTCCGGCGCCAAGGAACTGCGCATCCACCGGCCACGGCGCTTTCGCATGAACACCCAGCGCATCCAGAAAACCGCGGACCGCATCAGCGATATCCAGGTGCGCTCGGTGAACATCTATATCCTGGCCAAGAGCTTCGGCTCGATGCTGTTCTTCGTGGTCATCGGCCTGGCCCTGGCCATGCAGGCCTACTACCCGAACCCGGACCCCGCCGTGATCACCGGTTTCGTGCTGGTGCTGCTGTACATGAAGGGCCCCCTGGAACACGTGGTCGGCTACCTGCCCATCGTTGGCAAGGCGAAGATCGCCTTCGCCCGTATCCGCGAGCTGTCCGAACGCTTCTCCTCCCCCGAGCCGCATCTGCTGATGGACGACAGCGAAGCGCCGCAAGCGGTGGTGCACAGCCTGGAACTGCGCGGCGTGAGCTACAGCCCGCCGCCCGTGGCAGGCAGCGAGCCGTTCCACCTGGGCCCGATCAACCTGAACATCAGGCAGGGCGACATCGTCTTCATCGTCGGCGAGAACGGCTGCGGCAAGACCACCCTGATCAAGCTGTTGCTGGGCCTGTACCAGCCCCAGTCCGGGGAGATCCGCCTCAATGGCGAAGCCGTGACCGACCGGCTCCGGGACGACTACCGACAACTGTTCACCACGGTCTTCGCCGACTACCACCTGTTCGACGACCTGGTCCAGGGCAATGCCGGCAAGTCGCTGGACATCGCCACCCAGTACCTGGACCGCCTGGAAATCGCCCACAAGGTCAGCATCAAGGATGGCGCCTTCACCACCACCGACCTCTCCACCGGCCAACGCAAGCGCCTGGCGCTGATCAATGCCTGGCTCGAAGAGCGCCCGGTGCTGGTGTTCGACGAATGGGCCGCCGACCAGGACCCGGCCTTCCGGCGGATTTTCTATACCGAGCTGCTGCCGGATCTCAAGAGCCTGGGCAAGACCATCATCGTCATCAGCCACGACGATCGCTACTTCGATATCGCCGACCAGCTGGTGCGCATGAAGGCCGGGCAAGTCATGAGCGATCTGCAACCGGCGTGATTGTTTCCGGTTTCTGGCAACTGGTGCGTCTTACAGACAGAACTGAGAATTACTAGCATTAACAATCATCACCTCTGCCGTTTTATAAGAGCACATGAGCATGCCCGCACAACATCGACTGACTCCTCTGGCCAAAGCCCTGCTTGGCCAGGCGTTCTCGCCGAGAATGGCTTCCCGCACCCTGGGCCTGGCCCTGACCCTGCCCTTGATGGCCCAGGTCCAGGCCCAGGAAATCCATTTCAATATCGCCGCGCAATCCATGGCGTCGGCCCTGCAGGAGTTCGGGCGCCAGGCCAACCTGCAAGTGCTGTACAGCCCCGACGATGTGCAGGGCAAGCGCAGCAATGCGCTCTCCGGCAGCTACTCGCCGGAGCGGGCCATCGCGGCGATGCTCAATGGCACGGGGGTCGCCTATTCCCTCAAGGGCAACTCGGTGACCATTCTCAACCGGGCTTCCGCCGGTTCACTGGAACTGGGGACCAGCACCATCACCGCCCAGGGCCTGGACTCGACCACCGAAGACACCGGTTCCTACACCACCGGGCCCATGCAGACCGCCAGCAAGCTGGCCCTGACGGCCCGGGAAACACCGCAATCGGTCACGGTCATCACCCGCCAGCGCATGGATGACCAGAACATGAAGACCCTGGAGGATGTGCTCAAGGCCACCCCGGGCATTTCCGTGACCAAGGACGGTCCGCAGCGCCCGACCTTCTACTCCCGCGGCTTCGCCATTGAAAACCTGATGGTCGACGGCTTGTCCAACGACCTGAGCCACTACCTCAGCCGGGACATGAACTCCACCCCCGACATGGCGATCTTCGACCGGGTGGAAGTGGTGCGCGGCGCCACCGGTCTGATGCAGGGCGCGGGCAACCCCTCGGCCGCGGTGAACATGGTGCACAAGCGTCCGACCGCTACCCCGCGGGTCACCCTCACCGGCAGCGCCGGCAGCTGGGACAACTACCGCACCGAGTTCGACGCTTCCAATGCCTTGAACGAAAGTGGCACCCTGCGTGGCCGGATAGTCACCGCCTACCAGACCAAGGACAGCTTCCAGGACTTCGTCAGCTCCGAGCGCTCGGTGTTCTACGGCATCACCGAGGCCGACCTGAACGAAGACACTACCTTCACCTTCGGCATCTCCAACCAGAACGCCAACAACAACACATCCTGGGGCGGCCTGCCGGTGGCCGCCGACGGCAGCGACCTGCACCTGAAGCGCTCGACCTACCTGGGCAGCGACTGGGAATTCTGGGACCAGGACAACACCACCGCCTTCACCCGCCTGGAATACCGCTTCGCCAACGACTGGAAAATGCTCCTGGCCGCCAGCAAGAGCTGGTCGGACCTGAGCATGCTCGGCTCCATCCCGATGCGCACCTGGCAAAGCGACTACGTCGAGTTCGGCCAGAACATCGGCCGGTACGACTACAAGGACAAGCAGAGCAGCTACGACGGTTATGTCAGCGGTCCCTTCTCGCTGTTCGGCCGTACCCACGAACTGGTGGTGGGCGCCAGCAAGCGCGACCTGAAGTTCAAGGGCAAGGGCCTGCCCATCGACCTCGAGACCCACACCGACCTGAACAATCCTTCCGGCATTCCCAAGCCGGACATGAGTGCCAACCCCTGGACACAGGACCGCACCAGCGAACTGAAGAGTACCTACGTCACCACGCGCCTGAACCTTGCCGACGACCTGAAACTCATCCTCGGCGGACGGCTGGACTGGTACGACTACGATGTGACCACCACCTGGAACGGCAAGCCCTCCTCCACCAGCCTGCCCAACAAGGTCACCCGCAACCTGACCCGCTATGCCGGCGTGATCTACGACCTGGACCAGCATCACTCGGTCTATGTCAGCTACACCGACATCTTCAAGCCGCAGACCGAGCTCGACGCCTCCAACAACGCGCTCAAGCCCATCGAAGGCAAGAACTACGAGATGGGCATCAAGGGCGAGTACTTCGACGGCGCCCTGAATGCCAGCGCGGCGATCTTCCGCATCGACCAGGAAAACCGCGCCAAGCTACTGAACCCCATTCTGTGCCCTCCGGGGAACGACTGCTATGAAGCCGCTGGCGAAGTGCGCAGCCAAGGTATCGAGCTGGAAATCAACGGCTCCCTGGCCCCGGGCTGGCAGCTGGGGGCCGGCTACACCTACGCCTCGGTCAAGTACACCAAGGACTCCGACCCGACCAAGGAAGGCACCCTGTTCGACACCGATATCCCGCGCCATGTGTTCAAGGCCTTCACCACCTACCAATTGCCCGGCGACCTCAACCGCTGGACCATCGGTGGCGGCCTGTATCGGCAGAACACCATCTACAACAAGGGCACCAACGAATACCTGACCACCTTCGACTACCACATCGAACAAAAGGCCTACACCCTGGTGGACCTGATGACCAGCTACAAGGCCTCGGAGAATGTGAACATTCGCCTGAACCTCAACAACGTCTTCGACAAGCGTTACTACCAGAGCATCAGCAGCAACACCGACTACGGCAACAACTTCTACGGCGATCCGCGCAACGCCATGGTCACCGTCAGCTGGTCGCTCTAATCTCCTCCCCTGACCCGGGGTCGGCGCCAACGGCGACGGCCCCCTCGACACCGCCCTGCCCACGTCGGATCCACGGCCCCAGCGCCCGGTCCGACGCCTTTTCCCCTCCCCTCTAGATGCCAGCCGCCGCCGATAGCAGCCGCCAGGCACACAAGACATAAGCAGGCCTTCGCTGGCCAGCCAGCGCCTACACCAGCCCGCTTGCATCACGCCCCCTATCCCTGTCCCCGCTCCTCCGTAGGAACCGGCTTGCCGGCGATCGCAACCGCCAGGCGCGCAAGGCATAAGCACGCCTTCACAGACCAATCGCTGCCTGGGCGGTGGATGGGGTTTCGAGGGAAGCCCGGGCAGAAAAAGACAGGCACAAAAAAGGCCTGGACCGTTACCGGTCCAGGCCTGGGGTTCGCCCTCAGTTCAAGCAGGTCAGCAAGTGCTTTCTGAAACTTGCCAGCAGGACCTCGCTGTTCACCATCTCCTCATGGCGGGAGCCCGTCTTCAGCGACGCCACTGGCCGTCCGCCCAGCACCTCTCGGCCCATGACCTGTTCCAGGGCCTGGATGGCCTGGTCGGAATAATCGCCGGACCACCACAGATGAGGCGCGACCTGCAACGGACGATAGGCATAGGCCGCGGACAAGGCGCTCAAGTCATTGAACACGGCGCTGACCAACGACGCATCGAACTCCGCCTTGAACAACCCCAGCACCCGCTCCAGCTCGCCGGGCTCCAGGGCGATATTGCGCGACACCCAGCCATGGATGCCGGGCCCGTTCAGCTCGGCCTCCTGCATCAACCGCTGCCCGATCAGCTCGGCGCTGGCCGGGAACAGCAGGCAAAGCTTGTCGACGATCGCCCGCCACTCGGACTCGGCCGTCACCGTGACCGGCACTGCCTGTTCCTCGACCCTGTCCTCCACCGCCGCCTGGGGCGGTGTCGGGTCGAGCAGCCCGAGGAAGCGCACCGTCTCTCCCACTGCCTCCAGCTCGCTGGCCACATCCATGGCAATCGACCCGCCCAGGGACCAACCGGCCAGGTAGTAAGGCCCCGCCGGCTGCACCTGGCGGATGCTGGCCACATAACGCTGGACCATGGCCTGCCAGGAGACTTCGCTCCAGTCGGCCTGCAGATAGGACTGATGCAGCACGCCATACACCGCGCAACGATCGCGCAGTCGCGCCGCCAGCGGCAGGTAGCCATACACGCTGCCCCCCGCCGGGTGGAAGCAGAACAGCGGCTGGCCGGAGCCTCCCAGGGCGATGACGTTGTCCGCCACAGCGGCCTGGCCGGCGTCGACGACGACCAGCAGTTGCCCGACAGTCGGCGCGCTGAACAGCGCATTGATGCTCAGTTGCAACCCCAGCGCCTGGTTGAGGGCGCCGATCAGGCGCAACGCATCCAGGGAGTGGCCACCCAGTTCGAAGAAATTGTCGTCCAGTCCCACCTGCTCGATACCCAGGACCTCGGCCCAGATCGCCGCGACCTGTTGCTCCAATTCGCTTTGCGGCGCGACATAGGCCTGCTGCAGCAGGCTGGCGTCGGCCTTGGGCAGGGCCTTGCGGTCCAGCTTGCCGTTGGGGCTCAGCGGCAGCGCCTCGAGGAACAGCAGGTGCGCTGGCAGCATGTAGTCCGGCAGCACTGCCTTGAGCGCCGCTTTCAACTGCTCGCGCAACCGGGCCTGGTCGTCCTGGCTGTCTGCGCTCACACCCTGGGCGGTGACCAGATAGGCCACCAACTGCGGACCACCGGCCGCGTCCTGGGCCAGCACCACCGCTTCACGCACTTGCGGCTGTTCCAGCAGACGGGCTTCGATCTCGCCCATCTCGATCCGGAAACCGCGGATCTTCACCTGATGGTCGATGCGTCCGGCGTAGTCGATCACACCGTTGGCGTTATAACGCGCCAGGTCGCCGGAACGGTACAGGCGCCCGCCGTCCTGGCTGAACGGGTCGGGAATGAAACGCTCCGCCGTCAGGCCTGGGCGATCGTGGTAACCCCGGGCCAGCAGCTCGCCGCCGATCATCAGCTCACCCACGACGCCGTTCAGCGGCAGGTTGCCGCTGTTGTCCAGCAGGTAGATGGAACGCCCGGGCAACGCCTTGCCCAACGGGATCACCGCGGGCAACGGCTCGGCACCGCTCAGGTAAGCCTCGCAATCATGGGCGGTGGCACTGACGGTGGTTTCGGTCGGGCCATAGGTGTTGAGCAGGCAAGCGTCCGTCAACCCGGCCTGTTTCCAGGCGGCCACGCCTTCGGCCGGCATGGCCTCGCCGCCCAGGTTGAGCTGGCGCAGGCGCCCGAAGTCCCGTGGTCCCTTGGCCGCGAAATCCTTACCGAGCATGAACCAGTAGGCGGTACTCAAGTCGACGATGCTGATGCCCTGCCCGATCAACTCGCGGTAGAAGGTCTCGCTGTCCCACAACGCCTTGCCGCGGATCACCACCGAGGCGCCGCAGATCAGCGCCGGGTATAGCTGCTCGACGAAGGCGTCGAAGTTGAAGGTGGAGAATTGCAGCCCGCGGTCCTCGGCGGTCATCTTGAAATAATCCCGCGCAGCCCGCGCATGCTGGCTCAGGGCATTGTGTGTGATGCTGACGCCCTTGGGCCGGCCGGTGGAACCGGAGGTGTACATCACATACGCCAGGTTCTCCGGGTTGCTGCGTTGAACCGGATTGCCCCGGTCAGCGCCGGCCAGCCATTCATGGTCCTGGTCCAGGCACAGGTGCGGCACTTCCACGCCTGCGCGCAGACGTTCGAGCAACGGCGCCTGGGTCAGCAGTAGCTGGATACCGCTGTCCTGCATCATGTAGTGCAGGCGGTCCTGCGGGTATTCAGGGTCCAGCGGTACGTAGGCGCCCCCGGCCTTGAGCACCGCCAGCAGGCCGACAATCATGTCCAGCCCGCGCTCCACGGCGATGCCGACCCGGACATCCGGGCCGACGCCCTGCTCGATCAGCTTGTGGGCCAGTTGGTTGGCGCGCTGGTTGAACTGGCCGTAGCTCAGCTGCCGGTCGCCACACAGCAGCGCCACCGCATCCGGGGTGCGCCGGGCCTGGGCCTCGATCAACTGGTGGACGTTCAAGTCCCGGCCCACTTGAGTGAGCGCGCGACGCGACTCCAGTTCGCTGGCCGCCCGTTGCCCGTCACTGAGCTGGGACATCTCGCCCAGGCACTGCCGGGCATTGCCGAGCATGGCCAACAGCAGATGCCGCAACCCGGCGGCCAACTGCTCGATCGCTGCGGCGCTGAAGTGCTGCAAGGAATAGCTGTAGTCGAACGACAAGCGTTCAGCGACGAACACCGACAGGGTCAGCGGGTAGTTGGTCTGTTCATGATTGCCCACCGCGCCGAATTGCAGCTGCGCCGGCGAGCCTTTTTCCAGGGCCTCGGACACCGGGTAGTTCTCGAACACCAGGATGTTGTCGAACAGCGCTTCGCCCCCCAGGCCGGCCCAGCGCTGCACGTCATACAGCGGCGTGTGTTCGAAGTCGCGCAAGGCCAGGTTGCGTGCCTGCACCACCTGCAGCCACTCGCCCAACGACTGCTCCGGACGCGGCGCGGCCACCACCGGCAGGGTGTTGATAAACAGGCCGATCTGCTGCTCCACGCCTTTAAGCTCCGCGGGACGCCCAGACACCGTGGCACCGAACACCACCGTGTCCTGCCCGGTGCAGCGTTGCAGCAACAGCAGCCAGGCGGCTTGCACCAGGGTGTTGACCGTGACCTTCTGCTGGCGGGCGAACTCGCTCAAGCCTTGGGTCTGTTGCTCGTCCAGGGTGCAGGAATGGCTGGCATGGCCGCGCTCCTCCAGCGCCTGGGCGCCCGGAGCGAGAGCCTGGGCCAGGCGCGTCGGTTCATCCAGGCCCAGCAGTTGCTGCTTCCAGAAGTCCTCGCTGACCTGGGCGTCCTGGCGTTGCAGCCAGGCGATGTAGTCGCGATAGCGCCCGGTCAGGTGCGCGGGCAGCTGGCCGGCATAACGTTGCAGCACTTCGCCGAGCAGCTGCGAATTGCTCCAGCCGTCCATCAGGATGTGATGGTTGGTGTAGATCAGGTGATAACGCTGCTCGGTCGTGCGCACCAGGGTCAGGCGCAGCAACGGCGCCGTCGCCAGGTCGAAGCCGCGCTGGCGCTCGGTCGCCGCCAGGGTGTCCAGCGCCTCTTGCAACTGCGCCTGCCCGCGCCAGTCATGCTCGGCGCACTCCAGGCCGACCTGCTTGTACACCACCTGGATCGGCGCCGGCAGTTCGCCCTGCCAGAGGAAACCGCTGCGCAGGATGTCATGGCGCTCGACAGTCGCCTGCCAGGCCTGGCGGAAACGCTCGGGGTCGAGCCCGTCCACGTCCACCCGCAACTGGTTGATGTAGTCGCCGCCCTGCTGCTCGTACAAGGTATGGAACAGCATGCCCTGCTGCATCGGCGACAGTGGATAGAGATCCTCGATCTGCGCCAGCGGCACGGGCAAGCGATCCAGTTGCTGCTGGCTCAGGCGTGCCAACGGGAAGTCCGACGGCGTGACACCACGATGCTGCGGCTGGCTGCAATGCTCGATCAGCGCCTTGAGCTCCTCGGCATAGTCATCCGCCAGGCGCTGGATGGTCGCCGGCTCGAACATCGCCTGGCTGAAGCTCCAGCCCAGGCTCAGCTCGCCGCCATAAACCTGGCCGTTGAGAGTCAGCCAGTTACCCAGGGGCGCCTGCGGGCTCTGGTCTTCACCCTTGGCTTCACCGGCCGGCATGAACAACGCCTGCTCTTCATCGAAGCTGGCGTCGAACTGGCCCAGGTAGTTGAAGGTGATGCGTGGCACGGCCAGGGCCGCCAAAGTCTGCCGGGCAACCTCGTCACCCAGGTAACGCAGGGCGCCAAAACCGATGCCCTTGTTCGGCACTGCGCGCAGCTGTTCCTTGATCTGCTTGATCGAGTCGGCCAGGGCCGCCTGCGGCGTGAGCTTGACCGGGAACACGCTGGTGAACCAACCCACAGTGCGGCTCAAGTCGAGGTTGTCGAACAGTTCTTCACGGCCATGGCCTTCCAGTTGCACCAGGGCGCTGTCACCACCGGTCCAGCGGGTGATGACCCGGGCCAGCGCGGTCAGCAGCAGATCGTTGATCTGCGTGCGGTAGGCCGCCGGGGCATCCTGCAGCAGGCGCTGGGTATCGCGCTTGCTCAGTCGGGTGTCGACGCTGCACGCGTGCTGGTTCTGCAGCCCGTCGCTCGCGTGATCCCAGGGCAGGTTCGAGTCGACGCCTTGCAGCTGCGCCTGCCAGTAAGCCAGTTCCTGTTGCAGGGCTGTGCTGCGGGCATACGCCTGCAACTGCCCGGCCCAGGCCTGGGTCGAACTGGACTTGGCCGGCAGCGGCCGGTTGCCCAGCAACGCCTGCAAGTCTTCCAGGAGGATCCGCCAGGACACCCCGTCCACCACCAGGTGATGGAAGATCAGCAACAAGCGCTGACTCTGGTCAGCCAGGGTAAAGAGCACGCCACGCAGCAGCGGACCGTCCTGCAGGTTCAGGCTGCGCTGGGCGCGTTCACTGCATTGCTGCAACTCCTGATCGTTGGCCACGCTGGCCTGCCACAGCAGTTGCGCCTGCTCGTCGAACTCGGAAAACGCTGCGCTCCAGCCCCCCTCGCCCTCGACAAAACGCAGGAGCAGGGCGTCATGCTGCACCGTCAGCGCCTGCAAGGCCGTTTCCAGGACATCCGCTTGCAGCGGCTGGGCCGGCTTGAGCAGCACCGACTGGTTCCAGTGCTGACGTTCCGGCACCGGGGTGTCGAAGAACCATTGCTGGATCGGCAGCAGCGCCATCTCGCCGCGCACCGGGCCCTGGTCGATCTGCAATCCGCCCTCGCCCTGCTCCGCCACCGTGGCCAGTCCCTGCACCGTCTGGTGCTGGAACAGGTCTTTCGGGGTAAAGCGGATACCGGCCTGACGGGCACGGCTGACCACCTGGATCGAGATGATCGAGTCGCCACCCAGTTCGAAGAAGTTGTCGGTCACGCCGACCTGTTCCAGCTTCAGCACATCGGCCCAGATGGCGGCGATCTGCTGTTCCAGTGGGTTCTGCGGCGCGACATAGGTCTGCTGCATCAGTTGCGCATCGACCTTGGGCAGCGACTTGCGGTCCAGCTTGCCGTTCGGCGTCAGCGGCAAAGCCTCCAGGAACAACAAATAGGTCGGCACCATGTAGTCCGGCAGGTTTTCCCGCAGGCGGGCCTTGATGCTTTCCCGCAGCTGCGCCTGGCGTTCGTTGCTCGAAGTAACGTCGGCATCCACCGGCACGATGTAGCCCACCAGTTGCTGGCCGCTCGGGCCTGGCTGGGCGATCACCGCCACTTCCAGCACCGAGTCTTGCTCCAGCAACCGCGCCTCGATTTCACCCAGCTCGATACGGAAGCCCCGCACCTTCACTTGATGGTCGACACGACCGACGTACTCCACCAGGCCGTCAGTGCGATAACGAGTCAGGTCGCCGCTGCGGTACAGCCGTGCACCGCTGGTGCTGTAAGGGTCGGGAATAAAACGCTCGGCCGTCAGCCCCGGCCGATCCAGGTAACACCGGGCCACGCCCAGGCCGCCCAGGTACAGCTCGCCCGCCACGCCCACCGGCAGCAGGTTGAGGTTGGCATCGGCGACGTAGGCGCTGCGATTGCCGACGATATTGCCGATCGGCGCATAAGCCGCGTCGCACGGATCGCCGGCCTTGGCCTTCCAGATCAGCGGGGTGACCACGGTTTCGGTCGGGCCGTAGCCGTTGAAAATGTACTTCGGCCGCAGCACCCGCCAGGCCAAGTCATAACTGGCCTGCGGCACCGCGTCACCGCCGAAGCAATAGACCCGCACCGCCGGCGGATTGCCGTCGCGTTCGGCGTGCACCGCCAGCTGTTGCAGGTACACCGGCGGGAACACACCGACGGTGACGCCGTAGCGGTGCATCTGCTCGTAGGTGTATTCCGGCGACCACAGGCTGTCATCGCGGATCAGCACGCTGGCACCGTAGATCAGCGGGTGCATCCAGCCTTCATGGGAGCCGTCGAAAGCGAAGGACATGAAATGCAGTTCGCAGTCCGCCGGGCTCATTTCATAACGCTCGCCGGTGGCCAGGCTGTGCATCGCCAGCGGGCCATGGGACACCGCCACACCCTTGGGCAGGCCGGTGGAGCCGGAGGTGTAGATCACGTAGGCGAGGTTTTCCTCGGCCAGGGTCACCTCCGGGCTGGTCATAGGGTAAGCCGCAAAGTCAGCCGCGCCTTCGACGCTGAGGGTCGGCAAACCATCGGGAATCGGCAGGCGATCCAGCAGATGGCTCTGGGTCAGCAGCAACCAGGCACCACTGTCCTGCATCATGTAGCGCAGGCGATCCTGGGGGTATTCAATGTCCAGCGGCACATAAACCCCGCCGGCCTTGAGCACGGCCAGGAAGGCCACCATGATCTCCGCGCAACGCGGCATGGCGATGGCCACCCGGACTTCCGGGCCGACCCCCAGCTCGATCAGCTTGTGCGCCAGCTGGTTGGCCTGGATGTCCAGCTCGCGATAGCTCAGGCGCTGCTCGGCGAAGAACACCGCCGGGGCCTCCGGCGCCCTGGCCGCCTGGTCGGCGAACAGTTGGTGGACAAAGCGGTTGGTGGGGTAAACCACCTGGGTGTGATCCCAGTCCTGGCG
>NZ_JAQZAB010000110.1:0-227 GCF_028640915.1 Pseudomonas sp. B3G-3
GCGTTGATGACGGTCTACTTGATGAAGGCTGAACTCAAAACGCTCTGGACGCCGAATACCGCTTGGAGCTGGAGATCGGCCTGGAAGCAATGGTTGCGCCATGCTCATGAAAGCGAAATACCGGCACTGATCCAGTTCGCCAAACGGCTAAAGAGTTACTGGCGGGGCATCGTCAGCCGCGTTCGCTGGCCGATGCACACCGGTCAGCTGGAAGGAATAAACAATCG